>PBSO01000001.1 GCA_002726275.1 Methanobacteriota archaeon
ACCGTCGTGTTGTTGTGGTAGTGGAAGTCCTGGTTCACGACAACCGTCGTGTTGTTGATGAAGTCCTGCAGGTTGTTCTGTATCAGCTCGTTCAGGGCGTCCTCGTCCACCTCCGGGACCCCGTCCGTGCCGCCCGTGCAGCCCGCCAGTGCGGTCGTCATCATCGCCAGTGCCATCAGTACTGCCTTCGCTCTCATCAGCGACGCAACAGGCAGGCGCTCGATAAACACATTCCCGGCGTTTCTCACAGGAAAGGCAGCATTATCGCGCCCGCGATGGCGAACATCACGCACGCTATGCCCATGTCGATCACCCTCCACGACTCGGGCCTGTCGAGCACCGAGGACAGCCTCCTCGCACCGTAGCCGAGCGCGAAGAAGAACAGGAACGAGGCGAGCGAGGCGCCGACCGCGAACGCGACCCTGTCGTCGGACGCGTACCTGCTAGACGCCCCACCGATCAGCAGCACGGTGTCGAGGTACACGTGCGGGTTGAGGAAGGTGAACGCGAGGGCGGTGCCGATGGTGGGGCCGAGGCCCAGCGCCGCCTCCTCGCCCACAGACATCCCGACCGGGTCCATCGAGGACCTCACCCTCAGGACCCCGTAGCCCGCGATGAACAGCGCCGCCGCGACGGAGATCAGCAGCTCGGCGCCCTCCACGCCCGCGAGGAACGAGCCGAGGCCCAGAACGCCGGCGCTGATCAGGAGCGCGTCGGACAGGGAGCAGACCAGGCAGACGGCGAACACGTGGGACCTCAGTAGGCCCTGCCTGAGGACGAAGATGTTCTGCGGGCCTATCGCGAGGATCAGGCCCATGCTGAGGGCGAACCCCTCGATGCCCGCAGACCAGAGGCCCATGGGGACAGGGCGGGGAGCCCGGCCTTGAAATGGCCCCCACCCGTCACCTTGATTGGCCGCGTACCGAGCCAGGGGCATGGCCGACAGGGACGCCACCGAGGTCTTCTCCGAGTGGGCGCTGAGGGACAGGGACCTCGGCATGGAGAGCGGCCACGCGGCCTCCGTGGGAGAAATGCTCCCAATCGCCCTGTCCAGGCTCCACGGGCCGTTCTCCGCCATCGACGTGGGCTGCGGTAACGGGTGGGTGTGCAGGGTCCTCGAGCAGACGGATGGCTGCACGCTCGCAGTCGGAGTGGACGGCTCCGAGGAGATGATCAGGAAGGCGAGGTCGAGGGGGGACGGCGAGTTCCACCACGCCCTCCTGCCCGAGTGGAGGCCAGAGCGCAGGTTCTCCCTCGTGCACACCATGGAGTTCCTCTACTACCTCCGGGACCCGCTCTCGATGCTGTCCGCCATCCACGACGACTGGCTGGAGCCCGGAGGGGTTCTGGTGGCGGGCGTGGACCACTACCTCGAGAACGAGGACAGCCTCGACTGGTCTATCGGCCTGAGCGTCCACATGACCACACTCAGCGAGGGCCAGTGGAGGCAGGGGATGCTCGACGCGGGCTTCGTGGACGTAGAGGTTCGCAGGGTCGGGCTCAAGGAGGGCTTCGTCGGGACCCTGGCCATGTTCGGGACGAAGTCCGGGTCACTCTGAGTCGGGCAGCGGGCACGTGCTTACCCCAATGAACCGCTCCTCCAATTCAGGAACGCGTAGGATGGCAGCGACCACCCCAACACGGCCACTGCCCATGCGGCCATCGAGCCCATCACCATCCCGTGGTCGGCTATCGTCGTCATCGCCACCAGCGCGTACACGCCCACGGACCCCCCTCCGAGAAGCATGGGTGCGGCAGCGCCACGGGGCACTGACGGCCCCTGCGATACCCACAGGGCGACCATGGAGGTCAGGAATATCGCAGGGAAAACCGAGGCGAGGCCTGCGACAAGGGGGTAGCCGAGGCCGGCCACCCACACCGATGCGCCGATCGCCGAGGCCGCCATCGCCCCCCTTGCCAGGAGCACCGGGGCGCTGACGCCCTCGCTCCCGGAGGGCGCCTCCCTGGGGCTCCAACCGAGGAGCAGGCCGAATGCAGCCGTCATCAGGACCCCCGTGACTGCCACTGACCTAGGGGNGGAGCCGCTGACATGAGCGTCCCCGATGGCGAGCACCGCGATGGTCCCGACGACTCCCCAGACNGCCAGCGATGCCNCCNCGGTCAGCGCGAGGGAACGACTCGGTGACAGCCCCTCCAGCCTCGGTGGCAGGAATATCCANACAGAGAGGAAGATGGCGTTGACGAGCATTCCCGCGGGCACCACCGAGAGGCTCTCCATGAGCTCCGCATCGCCCTGGGCGGACGCCATCCCCGCCACTGCGGGCACTATCGTGGTGGGGACCGTGCCGAGCGCCCCGCCGACCACCCCGCCGTACCTCTCTATCAGGACCGTGACGAGGATGGCGACAGCCCCTGCCGCAATCGCCGCGGGCAGGACGTCGCCAATCACGCGCTCGGGTGAGGTAGGTGGCACATGATGGTGGCGACGCTACTCGATGTCGTGGCCGACGTGGCCGGTGCTCTCGTCCCAGCACTCGTCCTCCGTGTCATAGACCGCCCCATCCCCTGTGAGGCAGGGGTGGTGGTTGGTGAAGACGTCCTCGTGGGTCAGCCACGGCCTGACGATCCACGCGTGGGACATCCAGTACTCGCCCAGCGCGACGTTCTCGCCGTCCCTCTCGGAGCACTTCTCCTCCGACAGGTCCTCACCCCTGACCTGCATCTCCTCGATGTTGAAGCACAGCGACTCGTGGCGGTGCCACCAGTCGTTGTCGCCCGTGAAGCCCTCGGGGGGCGAGTCGGCAGGGGCTTGGACGTACCATGCGAAGCCGACCAGCTCGGAGTCCGGCTCCTCGCCCGCGAACATGAGGAACTCGGGCTGGGAGTGATCGAAGTCCGAGTCGAGGGAAGTCCCCGGGAAGACGGGGTTGTCGGTGTCGAAGCTCTCGTCGGACATGGTGAAGTCGTTGAGCATGGCGTGATGGGTCCCCATGCCCTCTGTGTAGCCCACCAGCATGTGGAAGCCTGCCGCCTCCGCCGCTGCGAGGGTCGGCCACTGCGAGGCCCACTCCAGGGCGGCTTGGAACTCCTCGGTCAGGGTCTCGCACTGGCTGTGGCTCAGTGCCCCCTTCTCCATCCCCTCGTACGCCGGGTCGACGTGGTGGCCGCCTATCCCGGTGGAGTTGCACCACCAGGGGGTGGTCTCGGGGATGTAACCAGTGAGGGGGCAGTCCAGCTCCCCGTCCCCGTCGAGGTCCCCGCACACTCCCGCGTCCTCGAGTTCCAGGAGGTCGGACTCGTCGACTATCCACTCCTTCTCGGGATTCGGCTCGTCCTCTGCAACGCATCCGGCGAGGGAAACGCTGAGGAGGAGCAGCGCTACTGGCATGGCACCCCACTTCATGCTCCGAGAATTCGCGTGTAGTGGATAAAGCAACCCCTCTCGTGACCAGTTGGGGCGAGCCATTCATGGGCTGTCCCGATTCCCTGAGCACCATGGAGGGTTGGCCGGAGCCCGGGACGCCCGTTCGATTGGTCGTCAAGACATGGGCGGGTTTGGACGAGCACCAGGGAATCGCCCTGCCGGGAGCAGGGCCCGGGCTTGTGACGATCAAGCTGGTCAATGGGTACAACCTGTCCTTCCCCGAGTCCTACGTGGAGTCCTTCGAGGTAGACGACTCAGCGCCCGTGCAGGAGGACGCTGACGAGCCAGAACCAGTCCCCCAGGACGAGTCCCTGCCGCTGGTGCACCTAATCCACACCGGCGGCACCATCGCGAGCAAGGTGGACTACTCCACGGGTGCCGTGACAGCCCGGTTCGAGCCGAGCGAGCTCCTCGACGCCGTCCCCGAGCTGCGCTCGATAGCTAGGATCAGAGCGGTCAAGCTGGGTAACATGTGGTCGGATGACATCAGGCCCAGGCACTGGAACAGGATGCTGAGGGCCACCGAGGAGGCATTCTCAGAGGGGGCGGTCGGCGTCGTGATCACCCATGGCACCGACACATTGCACCTGACCGCGGCAGCGATGTCGTACGGGTGGTCTGGAGGCGGTGGCAGGCCACCGGGCAGGATAGCCCTGACCGGATCGCAGAGGTCTCCCGACAGGGGCTCATCGGACGCTGCCGAGAACCTAATCTCAGCGGTGCACTGGGCTGCCCACGGGCCCGCGCCGACTGGTTACAGGGACTCCTCCGTCGTGGTCGTGCATGCATCCTCCTCCGACGGGAGGTGCGCGGTACTCCCGGGCTGTGCCTGCAGGAAGTACCACTCCTCCCGACGTGACGCGTTCAAGGCGATCAACCAGGATCCTCTCGCGCACGTGGAGCTCGAAGGGGGCATGCCGAGCATCTCCATGGCCGAGCTCGACCCCCAGGACGCCCGTCCGGAGGCGATATCCCCCATGACGTTCGACGAGGGGGTGAGGATAGCCCAGTTCGTCTCGGACGGCCACCTGCACTCCGACATGGTCAACTCCGCCATCGAGTCGGGGTACGACGCCCTCATGTTCCACGGCACCGGGCTCGGGCACCTCCCGATATCCGACCCGCAGGGCGACTCGCCGGAGAACACCAAGCTGAGGCTCCTGATCGAGGACTACTGCTCGTCCGGAGGTGTCGCGGTGGTGGTCGCCCAGACCGTCCACGGGCCAGTGCACCTGGACGTGTACAGCAAGGGCAGGGACCAGCAGGGCATAGGGATGATCGGAAATGGCTCACTCTGCCCTCCCGGCTCGGCTCTGGTCAAACTCCACTACCTGCTCTCCGGGGGAGGCGGCAGGGATGCTGTGGCCGAGGGCTGGGATGCTGACCTGCTGGGCGAGAACCCACCCGTGACAAGGTCCTGATTACCTTGAATAACCAGCCCACCGGTCCAATCACGTGCCATCCCCTGCCGAGCCCTTCGCGTTCCCGCGCACAGGGAAGGAATCGAGGAACAGGACTGTCCTCGCAGCCATGACCAACAAGCAGAGCAACGATGACGGCACGCTCTCCGATGAGGAGATAAACTGGCTCCTGATGAGGGCTGGGGGCGGCTTCGGTATCGTCACCACAGCCGCCACGCACGTGNCCCCAGGGGGGAAGTCGTGGACTGGCGAGATGGGGGTTTGGGGCGACCACCAGATCGACGGGCTCACCAGATTGGCTGACGGGATCAGGGAGCGCGGGGCCCTGAGCCTCGCCCAGATATTCCACGGCGGGATGAGCGCACCCGAGTCGATAACGGGGCTTCAGCCGATTTCCGCGAGCGAGAACCCTCTCCCGGACGGGATGAGCGGCAACTCGAGAGAGGCTAATCACGATGAGATAGATGGACTCATCTCTTCGTTCGGGGATGCAGCTGCCAGGTGCGCCGAGGCTGGGTTCGATGGGGTCGAGCTTCACGGTGCCCACGGGTACCTGATTTGCCAGTTCCTAGGCGACGTCACAAACACGAGGGACGACGAGTGGGGCGGCGACATAGCCGGGAGGTCGCGCTTCCTCCTCAGGATAATCGAGAATGTCAAGTCAAGGGTCCCAGAGGACTTCCTCGTAGGAGTGAGGATATCTCCCGAGCACAGGAGGGTGGGAGTGAGGCTGAGGGACAGCCTGGACCTCTCGGAGATGCTGGCCAAGGCGGGCATCGACTTCCTGCACATCTCCTGCTGGGACTGCACTTGGGGCTCGTCCGAATTCACCGATGACCCGAGGACCCTCACGGAGTGGTTCAGTGACAGGTTGGGGGAATCCGTCCCGATAATCTCGGCAGGCGGCGTGTGGTCCGCCTCGGACGCACAGGGCGTCATCGACCAAGGGGCCGACATGGTGGGGGTCGCTAGGGTCGCTATCGGGCACCATGACTGGGCGTCGAACGCGGGGGATGCCGAATACGACCCCCAGAGAGCGCCCTTCACCTCATCTCACTTAGCCAGCCAGGGGCTCAGTGAAACCTTCGTGGACTACATGAGAAGCTGGAAGGGATTCGTCGAATAGCCGTCTTGCTGATGAACCGACTAGCACTTGGTGGCATCATGCCGGAGGCCTCGCGTAGCGACGACCTCGATGCGATGAGGCAGATGGCGGAGAGCCCGGGCGATACTTCCAGTATGCGTGAGTTCAGGGCAGGAGGCAGGAAGACGGCCCGCGAGAGGATATCCTCCCTGCTTGACGAGGGCTCCTTCGTGGAGGTCGACTCCTTCGTCCAGCACAGGTCCGGAGACCACAACATGCACCTCCACCGGCCACTCGGCGATGGCGTCGTGGCGGGCCACGGGATGATCGACGGCCGCAGGGTCGTGTGCTTCGCCCAGGACTACTCCGTATTCTCAGGGACTATGGGCGAGATGCACGCCCGAAAGGTCGCGAAGGTGGCGGAATTCGCCGAGAAGTCGCAACTCCCGATAGTCGGGATATGGGACGGCGACGGGCAGAGGGTGGAGGAGGGGGTAACATCCCTCGGCGCGACCGGCGAACTCCTCGACATACTGGTGGCCTGCTCGGGCAGGGTCCCGATGATTTCGCTGATCCTGGGGACCGTCTCCGGAGTCAGCGCTCTCGCCGCTGGACTCTCCGACTTCGTGATACTGGGGGCCGAGAACGGCAGGATGTTCATGCGCAGCCCGTACATGATTCCCGAGATAGTCGAGGGAGAGGTGGACGAGATCAGCCTCGGGGGGGCCGAGCAGCACGCCAGCAGGAGCGGAGTAGCCTGCATGGTTGCAGAGGACGAGCAGGACGCCTTCGACATCGCAGCCGAGATACTCTCGTTCCTGCCCGACCACACGCTGGCCGAGCCATTGGTCCTCAGGAGCGGGGACAAGTGGGACCGGGCCTGCAAGGGCCTTGAGAAGATAGTACCCGGGGACGCGAACAGGCCCTACGATATGCGCAAGGTGATCGCAGAGGTCGTCGACGACGGCAGGTTCGTGGAACTCTCCCGGGACTACGCCGAGAACGTGGTGATCGGCTTCGCGAGGATCGACGGGCACTCCATCGGGATAGTCGGTAACCAGCCAGCTGTACTCGCAGGGTGCCTCGATATCGATGCCTCGGTCAAGGCCGCCCGCTTCATACGGACGTGCGACTGCTACAACGTCCCCATCGTGACGTTCGTCGACGTACCGGGATTCCTGCCTGGGACCGTACAGGAGTGGGGTGGCATAATCAGGCATGGCGCGAAGCTCCTTTTCTCTTATGCGGAAGCGACCGTCCCGAAGATGGCAGTCGTCACAAGAAAGGCGTATGGCGGGGCGTACCTCGCCATGAGCTGCAAGCACCTCGGGTCCGACTACAACGTGGCGTGGCCAGGGGGGGAACTCGCGGTGATGGGTGCCGAGGGGGCCGTCAACATCATCCATCGCAAGGAGCTGTCCGAGTCGGAAGACGCGGACAGCGTCAGGGCGGGGCTCGTCGACGAGTACAAGACCAAGTTCGGCGACCCGTACGTGGCAGCCAGGCACGGATGGCTCGATGACGTGATCGAGCCATTGGAGACCCGAAGGAAACTGGTCCAGGCGTTGAAGCCCCTACTCAGCAAGAGGGAGTGGGTGCCACCGAAGAAGCACGGGAACATCCCATTGTGAAATATTTCGGGGCAATACTCAAGGAACAGTCATGTTCGGCTAAATGTATGAGAGATAGGCTTCTGCCAACACTCGTTTGCCTGATAATGCTGACGTCACTTGCGCCCACCGCTTCGGCCATGGGTCCCGCTGACTCCTCGATATGGGGTCTTTCCTACGATTGGGCACACTTCGAGGGAGACGTCCAGAACATGACAGGGGTGGATACCAATGCCGCGAACGAGGATCTGGAGGAAGCTGCAGAATACGCCGGCTTCATATTGGAGACCGACCAGGTGCTCAGCGGGTCTAGCCACTTCTACGTCGAGTCATGGGACGAATCCGACATCGTCGACATACAGGACATCCATGGCGTCACCCACCAGGTATCTAAGAGAGTTACAGAGCTCACCATAAGGCATGGCCTCCTTGCCGATGCCGGCTTCACAATGGCATGGAATGACGATTCTGAGAGCATAGACGTCTGGTACAGCGCGTCCCAGGAAATCGTCCTCGTCGTCGATGCGACTTACACCGAGTACGTAGACTCCGAAATGATGGTCTATGGTGCCGAT
>PBSO01000002.1 GCA_002726275.1 Methanobacteriota archaeon
GTGGCCCATTATCGACTCGAAAGAGTGAACCATCAACTCCGTCGATGCCAGTTGCCTGACCTCCCCATTGACCGATAGGCATAGCTCCATCGGCCTAGGGTCCCAAGGGGACCAGGTACCGAGGACCCCCGACCCCTCGAAACCCTTCCCCTCAAGCCATGGCCACCCTTTCTCCTTGGCCAGGGTCTGACGGGTCCTGTTGGTGGTGTCGCAACCGACGCACATCTCCACTGGCTCCAGGTTGTCACCGAGCCTGATCACCATCTCGACCTCGTGGTCTATATGCTCGTTTGCGCTTAGAGCAATCACGTTGTTTCCATCCTCGTCCGCCTCGGCGTGTGCCGTGGGGGGCATCAGGAAGAATCGGGGGTAATCAGTGACGTCCCCCTTGATTTCCTTAGCGTGCTCAACGTAGTTCCTGAATACAGCCCAACCTACTGCCATGTTCCTCCCAGCGCCCCCAATCCCATTATCACATCGATTCCGACCTCAGTAGGTTGAAGGCACACTCTCCACCGAGCAGAACCGATGGCGGAGGACCCATACCGAGTTCTAGGGGCCTCCAAGGACTCCTCCGAGGCCGAAATAAAGAGGTCCTACAGGAAGCTGGCCAGGCAGTACCACCCGGATAGGAACCCCGGTGACGCAGCAGCCGAGGAGAGGTTCAAGTCGATTCAAACTGCATACGAGCAAATAGGCACGGCAGAGGCTAGGAGGGAGTTCGATGACAGGAAGAGGATGGAGGAAATGTTCCGTGGGGGAAGCCCCTTCGGGAGAGGGAACCCATTCGGCGGAGGAATGGACCTCGGGGACATCTTCTCACAATTCATGGGTGGCCGCGGAGGTCCCCAGCAGGGCTTCTCTAGGCGACCGGCCCCATCCGGGGGCAGGCCCCCGTCACAGTTCGAGACTCCCAAGGGGGCGAACATAGAGTCAGGCCTCGACATATCCCTCGATCAGGCCAAGTCGGGCACCGAGGTCCGCTTCAGCCATCGGAGGCTCAGGATATGCGAGAAGTGCAAGGGTTCCTCCTTCGGAACCACCAAGGGGTGCACCACATGCAACGGCAAGGGAGTCCAGACCAAGGGAAGCACCCTCACCGTAAAGGTCCCACCCGGAGCGGTTCATGGTCAGCAGCTGAGACTCAAGGACATGGGGCACGAGCATCCCGAAGGCGATCCAGGAGACCTGCTGATAACCCTCCGACTAGATGCCGAGGAAGGCAGGAGATGGGAGTCTGGCAGGCTGATACAGGAGGCTCCTGTACCAATCACGACCCTCCTGCTGGGAGGGAAGGCCCGGATAATGACCCCAATAGGGAAGAAAATACAGATCGATGTACCCAAGGGAACCAGAATTGGGGACAGGCTCAGGATCCAGGGTCATGGGCACTCAGGGGGACCACTGGACATAGAGTTCGTGCTGGATGAGCCCGACAGCCTAACTGACTCACAAATGGACGCCCTGCGTTCCCTGAGGGACAGTGGCTTGTAGGCGCACACAACCAATGAAATACCGGTCTGGACGGCGACGACTCGTGCGGGACTTCTCACGCGTTGCCGACTTCATCATCCCTCGAAGGAAGAAGGTGCACGTCGCAGTCGTCATCTTCTCGATAATGATGGTTCCCGGGATAATCGCGACCCTAGAGCCCATCGACATCGAGTCATACGATATGGAGTCGCCCGAGCTGGATGCGAACCTAGTTCTCAGGGAGGAATTCACTTCTGCAGGGAACATTTGGGGATTTGGGATATTCGTGAGAGACCCTTCAAACTTCGGAGATGGCAATTCCGATGTCAGCATGATTGCAGACTACCAAGGCAGGTCATCGGGCATTTCTAGCCCAGTCGGAGGGATACTGAATCTCACCGTCCTCAGGGAGATCGACGAGAACGCCAATACGCTACGAAGTCATGACGTATCCGAGTTCTACCTTCCAATCGCTTCAGAGATTTCGGGGGATCCTGCTATCGGGATACTCGATCTGGCCTCGGACTTCAGGGCATTCATGTCTGGGAACTCATCTCTGACACAGCCGAGAATTAATCCGTACAAGCTAGCTACAACCTTGGACATAGAGGAATCATTGGAGCCAGCCCCGACGAATTGGACGGACTGCGGTCAAATCGAGTGCCTCACATTCGACAGTCCCGACTTGACTCAGGGACACATCGATCTCGCAGCCCACAGGATGGCCAACAACAGCAATGGTGCCTTTCTGAGGTTTCTATCGAATGATAGGGCCTTCACTCCCGATCCATCTAGCCCAGTAGTGGGGCCCGTAGGGCATGAAATCGCAGAAAACGGCTCAATCACATCAGACAACTGGACCAATGGCAGGTGGTCTGCATCGGCAGCTTGGCTGATAGTCAACTTCGATAGAAACGAAATGCAATCCAACGGGTGGACTTTCTCTTGGAAGAACGCCACGGCAGAATTCGGATACGAGTGGGAAGGCCTTACTCTGAAAACGGACCCAGTTAGGTACTCAGTGGAGTACTGTAGATCGAGGGAGGAAGCGAATGCCCCCCTCTGCTCTGTGGAGTGGCTTTACCTCTCTCTAGAGGAGGACCTCAGGGAGAGTGACCAACATGTTGTGACTCTGATGTTCGCCGAGTCAATCAACGTCGAAATCAATCGAGAACTCATTTCAAGCGTGTACTTGGTAGTCACAATGGCCTTCGCAGTGGTCGGCCTCCTATGGATAAACCTCAGGAGGAAATCCGACGTCGCGATAGTCTCCACAGCATTGACGCTCTCACTGGTTTGGATGTACGGACTGATAGGATGGACCATCATCCTCGGTCAGAGGACCGGGTTCGAGGTTATTTTCAGGTCGCAGTTCTCGAACCTCCTCCCCATACTGATACTCGCACTGGAGATAGATGACAGCCTCCACAGCCTCCACAGGTACAAGGAGGAGAGAAAATCGGGAAAATCCCCCTTGGAGTCATCCCGTATGTCGATCAGGAAGGTAGGTCTGGCGATAATGCTCACATCCGTAACCACGATAGTCGCCTTCTCGGCCAATCTCTCATCTGACATAGCCGCCCTCAGGTCATTCGGGATAGAGGCAGGGATAGGAATCCTCTGCGCATTCTTCCTCACAGGCCTCTGGGTGCCCCTTGCGAGATTGGACGCCGACATGTTGCTGGACTCCAGGGGAATGCTTCGGGAAGAGCCAGTGGACACCTTGCACATGGTACCCAAGTCATGGCTATCCGCCCTAACGACAAAATCGGCACAGTATTTCCCCTTGGTGATTTTAGCATCCATTCTAATAACTTCAATGGCGGTTCCTATGATGCTCTCCCTGGAAGGGGACTTCCAGGTTGAGGACTTCATCGAGGAGGANTCAGATCTCGCCATCGGGGTAGGCCTGATCAATGAGAGGTTCAGCGATGAGGGGGAGCCCGCNTACATCATGNTAGAGGGAAATATCACGAATCCCAGAATAGTGTCAGCGATGGAGGAACTGAGAGAGAACATGAACTCACANGGCCAAGGTGAGCCTGACCAGTTCACGAGATCGCCAAGCGGGGACGTCGAACTGCTCGGGATAGACCAGATGCTCTGGTACCTCAGGGCCGCGATGGCATGGAACCAGTCACCCTTCGAGGAAGCCGGATGGGACTTCGACTCAAATGATGGAGGGATAGGCTGTGAAACCATAATGATCCCCAACCGGGACTTCGAGTTCATCTTCATACCCTCGGTGGAGGACAGCAGGTCACTGACGTTCCTCTATGGCTTCATGATGACCAGGGGGGTGCCCGCCAGCGGCGGTTACCCCGCCCTATCAACCAGCATTGTCGGGGAGTTCCTACAAGTGCAGGGAGAGCTCGATTATGACAGCCCGTGGTTGACTGCCTCAGGCAATTCCCCGACCTACCCTAGGACCACAATGAGGTTCGGGATCTCCAGCCCGGAGCAGTTTGCCCTAGTTGAGCCGGCACTGGCGCAGCTGGAGACGGACATGTCCCCATTCCAGAATCTTTCAATCGACAATATGAGAGAAAGGGGTGACCTATCCACTGCATTCTCGGACGAGGAGCACCCCGTTTCCTGGGCGATACCCTCCGGGGAGCCCGTGATCAGGTTCGTCGCAGCCGACTCGATGCAGGACGACCTACAGGGCACGATACTACTCGGGCTGGTGCTCTGCTTCGTGACTCTGTGGTGGGGCTACAGGGAGGAGGCCCCAATCGAGAGCAGGGCCAAGTCCGCACGAGACCCCTCGTTCGTCAAGAGGGCACTGCTGAATGCCGCCATCTTCTCCTCCTTCGCCTACTTCCTGATGGGCGTCCAGTACGCGCTCCCCATGGCCGCACTCGCTCTCGTCCTGTCTGTCATCTGGGGCAACGAGGCATTCGTCTTCGCTGCCATAACCACCGCTCCGATCAGCATAGTCATCATCTGGCTCTACGCTCTGGTTGACATCTTCGGCTACGGGCTGAACATGGTGACTGTCTCAATCGCCGCAATATCCCTCGGAGTGGGGATAGACTACGTGATACACCTCGTCGAGAGGTACAGGGAGGAGACCCACAACGGGAAGGACCCGATGGACGCCCTCTCGGTAGTTGGTGGCGCCTCCGGGATAGCGCTGTTCGGCTCCGCTGTCTCCGACTTCGTCGGGTTCATGGTCATCAACCAGTCCAAGATGGGCTTCTTCTCCACGTTTGGGCTGTTCTGCGCCATAATGATCGGGCTGTCCCTGCTTGCCAGCATGGTAATCGCCCCGGCGATCCTCGGCTTGCTGGACAGGTTAGGGAGGGACGAAGAGCCCCTCAGAAGCAGTGTTCCGGGGCATAGTTGAAACCCCATCGGGAATTGCTCACGCCATGGCGAGGCTCCCCTTCTCCTACAACCCGGAGAGGTACATGGCCAGGAGAATCGTGAGGAAGCAGAAGAAGGAGCGAGAGCAGAAGGAGCGAGAGGAAGCGAGGGGCGATCACATGACCGATCCGAATATTATGACCTACTACTCGGACTGGGAGCCTTACGAGAAACTCAAGCCGTACACCCAGTTCAAGGTGTTCCTCCTCTATTGGCTTCCAGTATCGGGCTACCTCGTCTACGGGGCGTTCATCGGAGACTTCTGGCCCGAGACGGACCCTTCAGACCACGCCTTCGGGATTCCCGTCATGATAGGCATCATCGCCGTCCCGTTCTACCACGTCCTCGCGCCCATCCACATTGATCTCATCAGCGGCGATGCGGGCGTCTTCTCTCCAACTTGCCCGGAATGCGGCTACACGGAGGGCCATGCCCAGAAGGAGAAACTCAAGTCCAAAGACTTCTTTCTCTTTTGCTGGGACCGGGTGCTGCAGTCCACCTGCCCCGAGTGCAAGTTCGCCTTCGAGATAGAGAGCATGGCGCCTTGGGACTACCCATATGACGACGAGCCCATACCCGGCAGGAAGTATGGCGACCCGTCCCTGATGCGCATCAAGCCGAAGATTCCGTTCAGGCTCGGGCCGTTCGTCTTGAAGAGCAACCCAGACCACTCATTCCGCACCCCCACTTTCGAGTTGTACAAGGTCATCCCCGTACTGCTTGTCATCTATGGCCTGCAGCACCTCGTGGGCGCCCCCGAGTGGCTTGATTGGGGCCTAATTGGCGATTTGCTCTTCGCCTTCGTGATACTCGGCATCATTTGGCTCTTCATCTGGACGAACCCATTTATCCAGGAAATCAGGAAGGGCGGTCAGGCTATCGCGGAGGACATGCTGGTGGAGATGGAGATCGTCGAGGAGGACTACAAATTGCCATGGTATCTGCAGCTCATCGTCACACTCTCGCTCGTAGCGTTCGCCTTGGTGACGTTCTTCCTCTTCCCGGATTTCTTCTAGCAAGACTCTCTCAGACGCCTACTTCCACATTCCCAGGCAGTCCCTCAGTGCAGTCTCCAGGTCCTCGTGCAGGAACTCGTAGCCAGAGGCCTCCAGCCTGCTGGGCTTGACCCTCTGACCCTCTATCAGCAGGGGCCCCGCGAGCTCCCCGAAGAGGATCCTCATCGAGAACCCCGGGATCGGTGCGAAGGCAGGCCTCCTCAGTACCCTCCCGAGGGTCTTCGAGAAGACTCTCTGCTGAACGGGGTTCGGTGCAGTGAGGTTGTACGCGCCCTCGCAACCGGCGCTCATCATCAGGTGGTGCATGGCGTATATCTCGTCGTCCATGGATATCCACGACATCCACTGCCTGCCTCCGGCAAGCGGTCCGCCCCCTCCCATCTTCCATGGCAGTAGCATGCGGCCGAGAGCGCCTCCCACGGCCGAGAGCACGATTCCGTTGCGGGTGTTGATGACCCTGACCCCGGCCTCCCTGGCCGAGTCGGCGTAGGACTCCCATTGAATCACGGTGTCTGTGAGGAAACCCTCTCCCGCGTCGCTTTCCTCGGTCAGCTCCTCGTCCATCCTGTTCCCGTAGTAGCCAATCGCGCTAGCGACCACGAAGCACTCCGGCTTGTTCTCCAGCTGGCTGATTGTGTCCGAGAGTAGTGTGGTGGAATCCCTGCGCGAGCCCACAATCAGGTCCTTCCTCTTGGCACTCCACCGCTTGTCCCCGATGCCAGCACCCCCAAGGTGTATCACGATGTCGAAGCCCTCTATCGAGGCTGGGTCCAGTACTCCCTCGTCGGGCTTCCAGACCAGCTCCTTCTCCCCTTCCTTCACAGGCCTTCTGACAAGCCTCCAGACATCGTGCCCCCCTGTGTCGAGGAATGCCACGAGCTGGGTACCTATCAGTCCGGATGAGCCGGACACGAGTATCCTCTTCCGAGGGAGGTGGGAGAAACGCGAGTGCTGTGCGATGTCCCTCTGCAGCCTCAGCTCTCTGGCCTTGAACATCCTACTGATCCTGCTTCTCACAAGCATGCCTCCGAGGACCCTGTCAACCAGGTTCCCGAGCGGGCCAAAGGGGACCTGGTACCTCACGTGGTCTGAAACCGTGGTCACCCCATCGGACTCGGTGAAGTGGTGGTCGTGATCCCATGACCAGAACGGCCCCTTGACCATGGTGTCGGCCCAGTGATTTGGAGGCTCGTAGGCGGTGTGCTCCGCGACCCAAGTGCCCTTGAACGGCCCCATGGGGAACTTGAATATCCTCTGAGAGCCGGGTTCTAGCGTGTCATCGGCCCTGACTTCCTCAGCGACCTCCCAGGGAGGCATCAGGCGACGAAAGGAGCCCTTGTACTCGTGCCACCCGAATGTGGTCTCGATGTCCGCCTCCACCACTGTGGTGTGCTCGTACTCGTACATCCCAGTCAGCTCTGTACGTTGGCCGAGTGGATGACTATTTTACATTTGATTTCCCGAGCTCTGGGAATCAGAAACTCTTCTCCCACAGCCTAAGCGAGGCCTCATCGAAGTCACTCTCGCTGAGCCTGTATCCCCAATGCTGCAGTGATTGTCTGATTACTGGGCTGACTGAGTCATCGTCGAAACTCGCTTCCCTTGCTATGATCTTCTTGATTAGCTGGCTCCTGAACCTCCCTCTCTCGCCAGCGAAGGCCTTCCAGCGCTTCACCTGCCTCTCGTCATCAGGTCCCCTCCTGCCGGAAAAGAACCTGCAGTACCATTGGACCCATCCGTATGGGTCCTCGGACCTTATCCATCCCTTTGACTCCCACATCTCNAGGGAGCTCCCGCTCTTCACCCCGTATCGGTTCACACTCTTGTCGTAGACATCGCTAGTCAGCAGTGAATCGGGGATTCCCTCCCACCAGTNCTCGAACTCCAGGTGCTGTCCGGACAGNTCCTTGCCTACCACCGATGAGCGGATAGGCCTCCAGTAAGANCCACCGAAGCTCCCCGATTGGAAAATCTCCCTAGGAGTCAGGTTCGGGGTGAAATCAGGCCAGTCCTCGAATATCACCCGGCCTTCTGCGTCCCTNTNCATGGCNATTGGAAGGCCCCCCTAGTTTCAATTCCTTTCTAATCNGCAGTCTGTGGGTTGAGAAGGATAATACATTCCACTCCCCTCAAGAAACCGGGGAAGCACTGGGACGGACGTGAGTAAATGGNCGATCATTCGGATGTAATCGTGGTTGGCGCAGGCCCNGGNGGCCTAGCATGNTCCATGCTNTTGGCAAAGGCGGGGATCAAGGTTACCATACTCGAGAAGTCAAATGCAGTAGGGGGGAGAACCAGACTTTTCCACAAGGACGGATTCACCTTTGACAGGGGCCCGACATTCTTCCACTACCCCGAAGTCATCGAGGAGATTTTCCAAGCTATTGGCCTCGATGCACACGAGGAGCTAGAACTAATCCCCCTCGATCCAAATTACCGACTGATTTTTGGACAAGGGGGGCAAATCGACGCTACACGTGATTTGGAAAACATGGTTTCCCAGATCGAGCAACTAGTTGGGCCAGATGATGCCAACGGATTCAGAAAATACATCGATGACAATCGNAGGAAGCTACGCCTCTCGAAGAAATGCCTCAACACCCCCTGGANGGGCCCAACCGATCTGATTAGCAAGCGCGCCTTGAGAATATCTAGGGTACTGCGCCCTTGGAGTTCGGTGTCAAGAGACCTATCGAGGTCATTCAAGGACGAGAGAATGCAACTTGCTATGTCTTTCCAGACCAAGTACCTCGGAATGAGTCCCTTTCAGGCACCCAGCCTCTTCACAATCCTCGCATATCTGGAGTACGAGTATGGGATTTTTCATCCTAGTGGGGGTCTGGGCAACATTACCGTTAAGATGGCTGAGATAGCAGAAAAGATGGGTGTCGAGATAAAACTCTCAGAGCCCGTAGAGGAGCTTATATTCGATGGGAAAAGGGTAGTTGGGGCCAGAACTCCCAACAATACCTACAGTGCAGAAAGAGTGGTGATGAATGCTGACTTCGCCACGGGGATTAAACAACTAGTCCCCAATAAATTGAGGAAGAAATGGTCAGACTCGAAGATTGAGGAGAAGTCGTACTCATGCTCCACGTTCATGCTCTACCTGGGGGTAGACAAGGTCTACAACACACCACATCACCAAATCTACGCCTCATCGGAATACCAGAGAAATCTCAAGGACATCACAGAACACAAGGTCACNTGGGANGANCCCTCAGTCTACGTCCAAAATGCCTGNGTAACAGACCCCTCCCTCGCTCCGGAAGGATGCTCNACGCTGTATGTGCTAGTTCCCGTAACCCATACACACGACTCGATAGAATGGGAGGCTATCAAGCAAGAATACAGAGACGTCGTGGTATCGCAGATGGAGAAGATGGGTTTCGAAGNCGTATCTCGTCATATCGTNTCGGAGACCATTATCACCCCNGATGACTGGGGTTCAAGCGACATATACAGGGGNGCAGTGTTCAATCTCGCACACAGCCTCAATCAGATGCTCTGGAGGAGGCCTCAGAATTTGTTCGAGGAGACGGAGAACCTCTATCTGGTTGGCGGGGGGACGCATCCCGGAAGCGGCCTACCGACGATTTTTGAGAGTGGGAGAATTACTGGAAAGTTGATTTGCGCAGATATGGAAATCGACCCAGATTGGAATGGGATGGATCCTTGGTTCGACGAACTAAGGAGGCCAATTATCAAATCTAAGCACCAATGAGGGAAATCCATGGAGGAACACGAATCACTTACCGCAATGGAGAGGAGCGANGAGGATTGNGTNCTGAGATTCGCAGACGGGGCCTCCTTCAAAATAGACTACCTCACAATAAGGAAAAACTGCCAGTGCGCCAAGTGCAAACCCAAGCAGGCAAACGAACAGCGAAGATTGGAGTTTGAGGAAGAAATCGAGAGGTTCNGACTGGAGAAGCCACGAGTCGAGTTAGTGGGCAGGTACGCAATCAGGATGGAATGGCCATCAGGATGCTCCAGTGGATTGCACGCATTCTCCCACTTGAGGAGAATATCCGAGGATTCAGGCACCAGATTGTGAAAAATCAACTTGCGAAGCCCTCAAATCCACCCCCTCACGCGGAACAACGTCGACTCATTGGGTTCCCCCCTTTGGGTCGTCGGTGATAATATGACCAACGAAGGGCCTGATTCAGAGTCACCAGATGGCACTGTGGATGACGACTGGCACCTATTCGCCAGTGCTAGTTACGGCTCAGCAGAGGCCGAACCCGCCGAGATAATGGAAATCGAGGAAACACCCGAGGACGAATGGTTCGATGGCGATGACCACATCCACTCGGGGGCATCTATCGACTGGGAGGCGCCACCTTGCCCCGCCCCACTGGGGATCGCCCACGTGATTAAGATTGGAACCTGTGACAATTGCTTGCATAGGATAGGTGGAAGGAGGGTCGACTCCACGGGTGCAGAGGGAGGCGCAATGTTGCGTGCAGAAGCCCACTCGAGAGATTCAGAGTTGGAAAAGGCAGAGATCCCCGACCTCTGTCCCCTGTGTGAGAACCTCTTCGAAGATGTCACCAACATCGTAGATAGGGTCGTCGAATCAACCAACGACTACGAGTACTCCACAATGCAATTCGGGATACACCTCCCAAAGGATATGATTCAGAGTGAGGACTCGATAAGGACCAAGCACGGTGCTCAGGGTTCAAAACCACTGAAATCGTCTTTCGTCAATTCGATACAAGAAGAGATATCGGGTAGAATTCAAGGGGTCTCATTCGTCAAGGAGAGCCCTGACATAATGATCACCATAGATGCCCTGACACTGAGGGTAGACGTCGATGTCAGGCCTATCTTCATCTACGGCAGATACAGAAAGTTAGAGCGGGGAATTCCACAGACAAGATGGCCATGCAGGGCTTGCAGAGGCAGAGGTGGAGATTGTGAAAACTGCAAGGGAACAGGACTTCAGTACACCGAGTCAGTACAGGACCTGATAGGCGAGCCAGTAAGAAGCACAATGGATGCCAGTGACACCTCATTCCATGGAATGGGAAGGGAGGACATAGACGTCAGATGTCTGGGATCAGGAAGACCATTCGTCTTGGAGATCAAAGGACCGAGGACCAGGAAAACCGACTTGGAGGAACTCTCGGAGAAGATAAATTCGGAAGCCTCCGGAAAGGTGGAAGTCAACTCCCTACGCTGGAGCCAGAAGAGAGAGGTCAGCAGGATTAAGGAGACTCGCTCGGAGAAATCATACACAATACGCTTCAAGGCCGGAGAAGAACTCCCCGAGGAAGAAGTAATCGAGGCGATAAACTCGCTTTCGGGAAGGGTGTTGGAACAAGAGACGCCGAAGAGGGTATCCCACAGGAGGGCCGCCAAAATACGAAAGAGAAAGGTGACATCGATCAGCGACATCCTCGTCGAAGGCGATGAGATTCAGTTTTCCCTACGCTGCGAGGCCGGAACCTACGTCAAGGAATTAGTGCACTCCGATGAAGGCAGGACCACTCCCTCGGTGAAGGAAGTTTTGGGCACGGAATGCGAGGTTCTGTGGCTCGATGTAGGGGATATACACTCAGACTGAAAAAAGGACCAATCCGACGCCCTTAATAGCAGACCTCAGGTCGAGCGCTTCCACGACCTACGGTCGAGGGTGATATTATGGCAACTAGGACCCATGGCACTAGACAGGGAACGAGGTCTATTCTCAAGAAGAAGAAATCCGAGAAGGGACGCGTTTTCATCAACAGAGTGATGCATCCCTATGCTGAGGGCGACAAGGTATGCATCGTCCTCGACGGTGCTCAGCAGAGAGGTATGCCACACCGAAGATTCCAGGGACTGACCGGGACAATCGTCCAGGCCCAGGGAAAGGCATTCGTCGTAAAGGTGGTCCAAGGAAACAAGGAGAAAACTGTAGTTGCAAGACCAGAGCACCTGCGACCCGCTAAGTGAGGTATTTCTATGTCAGATCGAGAATTCATTGATTTTGCCACTGTACGTGATTTACTGGATGCTGCGAACGAAAGGAGAGGAGAACTCTCCTACGAGCAGATGATGGCTCTCCAGCACGCTACTTGGGCTTCCAGCACCAACAGAGGCGGCATTAAGACCGATCCCAAGGTTTTCACATCCCTATTCTCAACTCTCATGGAAAATGAGAAGCTGGCCGAAAATCCCGATATCTGCGCGAAAATAGCAGAACTAACTCCCATGGAAGTTTCTGGTGTTAGGGTAATCATCGCAAGCAAGAGAGTAGCAATGGACACGTCCGAGATTGAGGGCGTAATCGATATCGTCAAGCAACACGTCCTCTGAAACGCTATTTTCAGCGAATTTGTAGTGACTAAACCATTGATGAGGGGAACCCCCCTCCAGTGAGCGAGAAACATGATGTCCGACGACTCGAACGGGGCCGGTGAGGAGGAAGAGGGACCACTATCCTCGACGACTCTGGTCCATGTCCTGGATATTCTCGACAGACGCCCTGTCGGACAAGAGATACAGGGTCTGACTGAGCCCTCCTTCTATCTAGTTAGGTCCAGGATAATGGACGAAGAGGAAATCGAGCAGGGCTCCGGGATTAGTATAGAGTCTGGCAAACTGGGGGCAATTTCAGAAATCAGATTCAAGGATTTGTCCCAGGCATCTCAAGGCGAGCTGGCCGATGCAATTTTCAGGTCAATCTCCAGTGATCCAGATAGGCACCTGAAGTTCTACAACAGCGCGGGCCCGATGTCTCTCAAGTTCCACTCCTTCCAACTCCTTCCGGGTGTTGGAAACTCCAAGGCGTTGCAGATGGTCAAGGCAAGGGGGGGCAACGGCTGGTCCACTTTCGAACAGGTGGACGAGGCATGCAGCATTGAATCAGCGAAACTCCTAGCAGAGAGGTATGCCAAGGAGATGGAGGATCCATCTCAAACACCTAGTTTGTTGGAGATACTAGTTCGCTCACAGCAATAATTGGGTGATTTTTTGGAAGATCTCGATGCAAGATTATTGGTAGACCTGCTTAGAGACAGGATTACTCCCGACAGAAGCCTCGGACAACACTTCCTACTCGACGAATCGGTAATTTCCAGGTCAGTGCAACTTCCCGGAGAGCACGGCTCCCCGCTAGGTGAAGAATCCCATGTTCTGGAGGTCGGACCCGGACCAGGGTCATTGACACTCGCGATTATTCGAAGTGGGGCCAGAGTGACTGCCCTGGAAATTGACGAAGACGCAGTTGACCACCTGAATAGGGTCTTCCCCCAAAACGATACAAACTTCAATCTGATCAACAAGGACGCACTAGAGGCTGCTTGGCCCGAAGACATAACCCATGTTATTGCAAATATCCCATACAGCATATCTAGCCCTTTGTTGGAAAGGATACAGAGGCATCACTCAGTTAATCCGCTTCGTTCCATAGTCCTCCTCGTGCAGGAAGAGTTCGCCGAGAGAATGTCAATGAGAGGAGGGCCCGCAAGCTCTGGACCGCTCGGCCTCTCCCTGTGGCTGGATTTTGAGGTGCTGGTTGATGTGAGAGTCCCATCAAGCTCGTTCAGCCCTTCTCCCAGGGTAAACTCAAGACTCATATCGCTATTGCCAACCGAGAGACCAGAGATAAAGTCCAATTTCAACCGCAGACTTTTCAGAACTATCACGAAACACTGCTTTGCGAACAGGAGAAGGAAGATGAGGACACTCCTGTCCACCGTACCCAGGAGGATTTCAAGGGTGAAGGGCTGGCACAAGGATCGATGGAACGCAGCATCTAGCGCCATCCTTGACTCTCAAATTGAGGGCATGCCGGAAGATTGGCATAATCTCAGACCTGAGAATCTTGAAACTATCCATTGGGTGATATTAGCCGGAACATTTTCCTCGATTTACCAAGAATAGCGCGGGTTTAGTCAGCGCCTTGATAGGGACCCCCTCACTCGGCGAGGCACGGCACGGTGCGAGGGAGCTCAGGCCTAGGGATGTGTAATAATGGCAAAGAAGGATACCTACCTAGCACTTCTCCGAAGGGGAATAGATGAGAACACCGCTCAGATTCTCTCCGATGGTGGCATCAAAGTCGGCGATCTGAAGAAGATGGATGTTGATACCCTAATCAACAATTACGGCTTGAAGAAGGGGATAGCAACATCAGTCATAGATGCGGTCAAATCAGGTCCGAGAACATCAAGCAAGCAGAGATTCCTGGCCGATGTTCTTTCCAAGGACGGAAAGAAGAAGGTAGACAAGATCGAGGAGCAGAGATTCAAGAGGGAGCAGAAAGACCTGCTCGCGGAACTGCTCGAAAAGAAGGAACAACTCAGGATGGCCAGGGTGGAGGCATTCAGGAACAAGAAGCTGGTGATGAACAGACTCGGCAAGACAATCGAACTTATCGTCAAACTGGAGAACACATTCGATGATGAATCCAAGGACGAGCAGCGCTCAAAGATCAGGGACCAACTGGAGACGAGGGGCCTAGAAGCAGCCAGGGATCACGAGATGCTAGAATTGGTNGGCACACCACAGGACATNGTCGANTTCAGGAGNAAAATAGCCCCNGTTCTCTGTATGTATGCCTGTCCGCACTGCGGCGAGGAGATGGATCCAAGGGGAAGCAACCTGATGGAGGACATGTCTGACTACGTATTCATCTGCTGGGAATGCGAAGAGGAGTTCAGGTCCCCAATGGCGGAAACGGTCGAGTCAAGACTGGACAACGGCTCTAGGATTTCCATAAACCCGAAGATCAAGCCCAGACTGAAAGTCGTGAAGCCTCCAAAGAAGGTAGAGGCTCCATCGGTTGTCGATCTCATGATCAAGGACCTCGAGTCCACGGGTGCTTCGGCTGAGGAGCTAGAGGCTGCGGTAGAGTCAAGCAAGCTTTCAGGAGGGCTGATGGACATAGATGACTGGATTGACCAGACACTCGCAGTCAAGGGCTACATACAGGCCCAGGAGGACAGAGAGGACTTCATCATCGCAACAGGAGCAGGTGCTACCAAATTCAACAAGTGGATGAAGAAGGCCGGCCTGCGTTTCAACAAGCAGACTGGAAGATGGTCCAGAATGGATCGCTGAGGCGACCATATGTCTTCCAATAGACAGACGATACGATTTTTCAGAGGAACTGACAAGCTGGGTCAGGCCATGATTGAGCCTGACCTGACCATAGTGGAGATCGCGGAAAGCGCCGGTGTCGAGATTCCAACAAATTGCACTTCTGGAACGTGTGGAACATGTCTGGTACGACTAGTTTCAGGAAATGTGGACATTCCCGAGGAGATTCCCCCGGGGCTGGATAGCTTCCTAGTCGAAGAAGGGGGAATACTGACTTGCTGCATGAAACCACTGAGCTCCTGCGATATTGACTTGATCCCCCCGATATAGGTGAAATAATGGCGGACTGGACCGACCCAGATTTCTTGCAGGCCCTGTTCATATCCATCTTCGGACTGTCAGTTGCTGGATGGTGGCTCTCAAGCAAAATCTCATCAAAACTCAGTGAAATAGAGGAACGAAAAGGCAAGAAGAAGCCAGAAGATCCACCAAGTGGTGGCGATTAGCCCTACTCATTTACAGCAGCGGTCCAGCGATCCGAGTGGGGTATTCCGACGACCTCTACATGGCAAGCAAGGATCCCGCTTTGCTCATTCAGAGTGCTCCTTAG
The DNA here is from genome assembly GCA_002726275.1 of Methanobacteriota archaeon. Lineage (GTDB taxonomy): Archaea > Thermoplasmatota > Poseidoniia > Poseidoniales > Thalassarchaeaceae > MGIIb-O5. Next base: position 15,505 of record PBSO01000002.1, read on the forward strand.
ACGAATCAGATCATCTAGGCAACAGGGACAATGGGGGTGGGTGGGCTGAATCCACAGTTGCACGATCCCAGAGTCGTCGACATTGACTCCCCTCAGAATCCCATCATCTGTGATGTCTTTACCATGAGGCTCCTTTCTCCCTCTGAGAACTCTGGCTAGCCTTCTCTGTGCCAACTCCTTTGCTCTTGTCAAAACATCACCACTCCATCAGGCTGGGCAGCGAAGATCCGGCCGTGAGGCACTCCATCCCCTCGCTTGTTCTAACCCAGGTGTCTTCATTGCCTATCGCACCTTCTTCGTGAATGACTTTGGGCTCTACGGCCATTGTCCCGCCGACCTGCAATTCTCGGTCAAAGCCAAGTGCAATAACTGGCGATTCATCTAGTTCCAGGCCCACAGAATGCCCAAGGAAACTCGACTGATCGGGATGCATCCCCATCAGATTGTCCGAATGTCCCATTTCCGATGCCATCTCACTGCCCTTGATCCATGCCGCTGAACAACTCTCTCCCATTCCGAGCATTTTCACAACACTTTCCTTTATCTCAATCATATCGTCAAGTCTAGACAACCACTCATCAGACAACCTGCCCGCACTGAAAATTCGCGTACAGTCAGAGACGTATCCCCGGTGGAGGTGGACGATATCAACCAATACCGGCTCACCCTCCCTGACCTTCGCGAAGCCTGCTCCCAGAGAAGAAATCGGACTAGCCCCCGCCCCACCTATAGCAGAGTCGAAGTAGGAGGGGACAGAACCGGAACGTCCAGCAGCAACCACCACCCTGTCACAGTCCATCGGCCAACGCCGCATCCTTATCCTACCACCAAAACCAGCAGCCCTGCTAACCGAATCAGCTGCTGCAGCCAACTCCAACTCGGTACAACCGACTCCACCAATCTCGGAAACAGCATCGAACATCCTCTTGTTGATATCACCGCTTTCCTTGTGCATCCTTACTTCCCAGTCCGATTTTACCTCTCTTAGTGAGTAGAGAATCCCTGTTCCGTCCGATGACTCTCCCGGAATGCCAGATATCTTGGAAGTGATGAAGGACCACCTGTCATGAGGTATTTTTCCCGCCAGCATCGATGGTTTTTCCGTGCAACCAGCAGAAACCAGAGCATCGCAAAGGGACCCCATTCTAGGCTGACTCTCTGTTTGGTGAGGAGAGTCATCACCTCCAGATTCGAATATCGCTCTGTCCAAGGAACGCCTTACCCAGTGCTTTGTTTGTATCCCGGAGTCCCTTGATCCGACGAGGAGCATGCTGTTCTGCCTCCCTCCTGTAAGCCAGTAAAGCTCCACAGGGTCATCAATAAGTATTGACTGATGACCCATTTCTGCTAAGGCATTTGACAAAGCATCCTGCCTGGACTCCAACTCGGAAACCGGCACACGCCAATCATCTCCATCGGGCCCACAAATCGACTCCGCATCCCAGGCCATGCACGCTCTTCCCGGCCTTACCATCAAAGGGGTTTGGGATGTTTCCCGACTCCGCGACAACCCCAATGGCCTTAGGTGGGCTGCCAGTGGGGCCCAATGTGACAGGCGTTCTGTCGCTGGACGACGTTTGCCTCGAAGGACGTACAGTGTTGCTAAGAGTGGACGTCAACTCCCCTCTAAATCCAGAAACAATGGAATTCATGGACGATCGCAGATTCACGGAGTTCCTTTCGACATTGGAGGACCTTTCCTTATCCAAAGTTGTGCTAATTTCGCATCAGTCAAGACCGGGGTATCTCGACTTCACTAGCACGGAACCCCACAGCGTTCTGCTATCGGAGTTGATAGGAAGGCCCGTCGGCTTCGTTTCCGATGTCTGTGGCGAAGCAGCCATTTCCGCAATCAAGGGAATGGAGGACGGGGATGTCCTTTTCCTGGACAATGTCCGCAAACACGAGGAAGAAATACGCATGAAGAGAGCGAGCCCTGAGGAAATGGCGACTTCAGAGATTGTCAGGAACCTGTCCTCGGTAATCGACGCCTACGTCACCGACGCCTTCGCAACCTCACACAGGAGCTCACCCTCCCTAACGGGATTCGCCGGGGAGGTCCCTTGCATAGCCGGGCGTCTGATGAAGAAGGAAATAAACGCCTTGAGAACAGCAGTTTTCGATCCACCTAGGCCCTATGTGGTAATTCTAGGGGGGATAAAGTGCGACGACTCCTTGAGGGTCGCGCAGAATCTCATAGACAATGGATCAGTGGATAGGATAGCAATGGTCGGTGTAGTCGGAAACCTCATGCTCTGGGCGGATGGAGTGGACATCGGCGCAACGAACCGAGAATTCGTCAAGGACTCGCTCGGTGACTCCTTCGAAGAGACGTGGGAAATGGCGGGGGACATCATCTCGAACCACCATAGCCTGCTTTTCCTCCCAACCGACCTAGCCGTAGAGTCGCCATCAGGCAGGAGAGTCGCGATGCCGGTCTCGGACCTGCCCACCGAGCTCCCGATCTACGATATCGGGATACAGACCATGAGGGATCTCAGGCCCCTCATAATGGAGGCAGGCTGCCTCCTCTGGAACGGACCTGCCTCCTACTTCGAGAAGTCGGAATTCGCACATGGGACTATCGAGATCATGAATATGTTCGTCGAGGCACCCGGAGTCACCATCGTGGGAGGGGGCCACACGAGCGCGCTCTTCAACCAGAGGGGGAAGGCCGGAGGGGTCCACCACAACAGCACTGGTGGTGGAGCCGTCCTATGCATGCTCTCCGGGGAAAGGATGCCCGTGTTCGAGGCGCTCGAGTCATCGAGGGAGAAGTTCGCCCCACTCCTCCCCGCCCTTGGATTGAGTCCTAGAGAATCGTGATATGGAGCCACTGGGGAGATTTGAACTCCCGATCTTCTGATTACGAATCAGACGCTATACCGAGCTAAGCTACAGTGGCAGCGACGCGTCCAATCAAGAGTTCCGGATAAGAGAATCGGTGCCGTAGGCAGTACTAAGTCAGGGGGCCCCTATGGGTGCGCATGGAAGAGACCACCGAGGGCGCAGCCCAGGAAGGAAGCACATTGTCAGGAACGCCAAGTGAAACACCCGCTGCCGATGCAGGCGTGTATCAGCAGACCACCCCTGTGGTCTATGCCTCGAAGTCACCCGTTCCAATCATCATTGGGGCCATATATTCACTATTCCAGGTGATTATGCTTCTAGGATCTCTTGCTATTGTCTTAGGCGGCGCCCTGCTTGCAGGCTTCGCGTCCGAAATAGGGGAAGGTGCAGCCGAAGGAGGATTTTTGCTCACCCTTCTCGGGCTCGTTGCACTCACACTCTCCGCTATCGGCATCTATGCAGGCGTGCTCATGATACAGTACAAGAAGAAGGGCATAAACATAGCACTCGGACTGCTAGTGTTTGGCTATGTCTTGAATATACCCATGAACATGGCCATGGATCTCCCTGCCTTCGATGGCATGGGCTTCGGCCTTGTAACGAACGGACTTTGCGGGGCACTTGTCGCAATACCACTGCTAGTCTCCAGCATTTCTGATCAGATGGATTAGTCAGCCCGACATCTTACACGATACGCAGGAAGAGGCCATCGAATCGATTGAATCGGCCTGCGAAGGCTTGAATCGGAGGCCATCGAGCGGAGAACATGGGCGAAGAGGGGTCGGACATCCCACTGGCAGTCGACATGGATGGAACCCTAATCCTCTCCGACCTATCTGACATCAGTGCAAAGAGGGTTCTTTCGAGGCGCCCCTGGATGATTCCCGGGGTCTTTGTGAAGGAGTTCACGGGAAGGAGGGCGGAGTGGAAGAGGGACCTGGCAAAGAAACTGGTTTTCGATCCATCCGAGCTAGACTACCATCTCGCATTCCTGGACTGGCTCACAGGCGAGCACGCCAGAGGGAGGACTTTGATCCTAGCAACCGCATCGGACAGGATCGTGGCCGAACAGGTGGCCGCGCACGTTGGTCTGTTCTCCGATGTCATGGCATCAGATAGGAAGTACAACCTACGTGACAAGAAGAAGGCCGAGGCGCTCGTCGCTCGCTTTGGGGAGGGGGGTTTCGGATACGCTGGAAACAGCAGGCACGATCTCGCGGTCTGGGAAAAGGCTGGGCAGGTCATAGTTGTCAATCCGGACAAAGGCCTCTTGGAAGAGGTCGGCGATGCAGCCGATATCGTGTTCGAGTAATCGGGCCCGCAATGCGACCCCCTTTAGTGGGACAGTCATCTGGTAGTGACATGGGGGGGCGCCGTAGTGCCGTGGGCAAGCGTCTGGACTCCCTCGCAAAGTGGATGCTGAAGTTCAGGTTGATATCCATTCCAGCTGGGATGATCGCCAATTCCAGTTACGCTTGGAGTTTCGTCTCTCGGACCGACAGGATTCGTGCAAACAGGCTCAGGGACCGACTGAAGGAAGGTCAGATGCCGCAGCACGTATCGATAATCATGGACGGCAATCGAAGATTTGCATGGAACAGCAGCATGGACACGGATGTTGGGCACGACATGGGCAAGGAGAAACTCAAGGAGGTTATGGGGTGGATACTGGACCTAGAAATTCCCTACTTCACCGTTTATGCGCTGTCTACCGAGAATATCAGTGAGCGCTCGGAAGAGGAGCTCGAGTCCCTGTATGACCTCTATGTATCCGGTTTGACTGAAATTTCCCAAGATCCAAAGATACACTCGAAGAAAGTAAGAGTTCAGGCAGTGGGTCGTTTGGAGATGCTACCAGATAGGGTTCGCGAGGCAATAAGGATGGCAGACGACTCCACCTCGGAGTACTCTGATTTCCTATTCACCGTGTGCCTTGCATACGGTGGTAGGGAGGAGATTGTCGATGCTGTTAGAGACGTTGCCTCCGCACACGCCGAGGGGGAGCTCCCCCTCGATGAAATAGACACCACACAGATTTCTAGCAGGCTATACACGTCAAACCTGCCAGATCCAGACCTCGTCATTCGAACCAGCGGCGAAGAGAGGATATCGAACTTCTTGCTTTGGCAAATTGCGTACTCGGAGCTCCACTTCACGGACGTGCACTGGCCCTCATTCAACAAGTCCGACCTCTATGAGGCCCTCGAGTCCTTCCAGAAGAGGGGGAGAAAGTATGGGAGATGACGCATGCCACCATTGTGGTCGTGACAGTTACCAGAGCCCCTCCGTTGCAGTCGATGCCGTGGCACTTCGGGAAGGGGAGCTGGGGACAGAGGTGCTTCTGATCAAGAGGGGCCAGGAGCCATCCATGGGGATGTGGGCTTTCCCAGGTGGATTCGTAGACTACGGGGAGGACCCGGAGGATGCAGTAATCAGGGAATTGGAAGAGGAGGCCGGCGTCGATGGATTCGCTCCCGTTGCCCTTTCAATTCACGGAGACCCAGCCAGAGACCCACGAAAGCACGTTATCGCTCTGTTCTACCTGGTTGACGTTGACCCAGAATCGGTCCCCGTCGCTGGTGATGATGCTTCACACGCGGAATGGAAGGTTCTGAGCGAAATATCAGAGGAAGAGGTAGCCGGTGATCACATCAGAATCATCGAGATGCTCCGAGAGTAGTTCTTTGACTGACATCCCCTGCGAATCACATGGCTCGCAAATTGAAGATTGACACAGGAGCGGCGGTTTTCGCCCCCTACTCACCAGGAATTAATGTCAGGGACCACATTTGGCTCTCAGGTCAGGTCGGGGTTGACGGGGGTTCCTCGATAGAGGGGCAGACGCGTAGCGCCCTGTCAAAGATCGATGGTTTGCTGGCTGCAGCGAACTCATCTCGCCGAGACCTTGTGAAGGTGGTGATACTCCTCTCGGACATGGATGACTATAGTGCTGTAAACGATATCTATGGTGAGTGGCTTGGAGACTCAATGCCCCCAGCAAGGGCCGCTTACCAAGCCGCCGGACTCCCCCTTGGAGCCCTTATTGAGATAGTGTGCGAGGCTTTCCGTGGATGCGGTGGTGAGTAATGCACGACATCATCCTGAAGCGATTCGATGAGCCGGACGAAATCAGAAAATTCGAGAAGGGGATGTTCGAGGTAATCCACTTTGACGGGATGACCATAGGGAGGGCGACATACGAGCCAGGATGGAAGTGGTCAGTAGATGTGTCCCCGCTGTCGGGAACCGACTTCTGCGAAGTTGAGCATCTCGGAATGGTGCTCGAGGGACAGGCCACCTGCGCATTCAAGGATGGGGAGGTTTACACCTTGAGTCCGGGTGATCTTTTCTACATCGGACCAGAGCCTCATGACAGTTGGGTTGTAGGAGATGAAAAGTACGTCTCATTGCACTTCCAAGGAGCCGAGAAGTACGCCGATTGACCAAGAGTCCCGGATTGGGAACGCTTAGGAGTGCCGGCACGCAGCCCAACGCGTGAGCGTGTTCAAGGCGTACGACATTCGTGGCCTCGCAGGAAGCCAACTCGATGCGGAGTTCGCAGAGAGGCTGGGAGCTGCCATAGTAACACACCTAGGGGCCAAACAGATAGCCGTTGCAAGGGACATCAGGGAGTCCGGGCCTGAGCTACATGCCGCCCTGCTCTCAGGAATCACTTCTGCGGGAGCTAATGTCCTAGATCTGGGGGTCACCAGCACCGGGGTACTCTACAGAGCGACTGTCGACTTGGATGTCGATGCTTCAATAGCAATCACTGCTAGCCATAATCCTCCAGAGTACAACGGATTCAAGATTTGCAGGGGGCGTCTTCCCATGGCAGGCGAGGAACTGCAGGAGCTCAAGGAAACTTTCGACTCAGGTGAGTTCGATGTTGGTTCTGGGATGATTACAGAGCTACAGGACTTCCAGCTCGAGGTTCTTGATACCATCGTGGAGAACGCAGGAAAACCATCCCGTCCGATGAAGGTGGCTATCGATTGCGGCAATGCAGTCCCCGGTCCCTTGGTAGTGGAACTGATGGGGAGGATGAACGTCGATCTGGTGCCAGTGCACTGCTCTTGGGACAACAGCTTCCCCAATCATCCTCCAGACCCTACAAGGCCAGATAACATGCATGACCTCTCCGCTGCCGTAGTTGGCAATGGGTGCGAGTTCGGCATTGGCATGGATGGAGATGGCGATCGGATAGGAGTTGTCGACGAGTCGGGGAATTTCATCCACCCGGACAGGCTCATGACCATATTTGCAAGAGACATCCTCTCCGGACGGGAGGGGATGTCCGAAGAGGAGAGGACCGTGTTCTATGACGTGAAATGCAGTTTGGCCCTAGAGAACTCGATACTGGAGAGCGGCGGGGTGCCCAAGATGGTTCGGACCGGCCACTCGTTCATGAAGCGGGAGTTGGAAAGGAACCCACTATCGCCCCTTGCAGGAGAGATGTCGGGACACTTCTTCATTCATGACAAGTGGCCCGGATTCGACTGCTCCCTCTACAACACGGCGAGGCTGCTGGAGATTGTTGGAAGGGACCCCTCACCATCTGAAGGCGGGCCTTCGTTCTCCGACCGCTTCTCTTCCCTTCCCGACTACCCCTCGACAGGGGAGGCCAAAATCCCACTGCCGGGAGACCGAGAGGAGGTCATGGGCGCTGTTAGTGAGGCCTTCTCGGACATGAGTTGCTCCACCGTGGACGGAATCAGGGTGCGATACGAAGGCGGTTGGTTCCTGTGCCGTCCGAGCAACACAGAATCCATCCTGGTCATGCGAGCAGAAGGAATGACCGATGCTGCTCTGAGGAGCATACTCGCGGATGTCGATGCCCGCATCGGGCACATAGCGGACCTGAGTGCACTACACCACGTTCCAGCTTGGAGGCCCAGGGCAATGAGTGCCTCGAAAACAGACGATGCTTGCCCCACTGGATTCCATACTGTGAACATGGCAGGAATGGGCATGTCGGCCTTGTTGTTTGAACCCACCACCATCAGGGAAACGGATGACTGGGAGACGGTAATTTCGGACCTTGAGCCGTGGGGGGAAGTTCCGTCTGGAGAAATCCAGTCACTAACCTACGAGGAGACCCCGAGAGGTCCATTGGTGCGATTGGAAGCAGACGGGGAGTGGACTGCCGAATTCCTCCCATGGGGGTCGGACGGGTCAATCAGGGCCAGATCAAAACACGCACCCAGTATGTGTGACTCCCCTTGTGGGGGCTTCTACTGGGATGGCCGTGATATGATCATAATGAGGAAGTCCAGTGACACTTTCAAAGGCCTAGATGGGGAACTTTCGAGGGCCCTGAGGAACAATGACGCCGACTCTTCGACTAAGATACTCTACAACGCGGGAGCACAATTGGGAATGTACCACAGTGCAGTGCAGGCTGTCAGATCAACCCCTCCCGACCAGAAGAGGTGGAACTCCAGGAACGAGTCGATTGAGAGGGTTTTGAGGGCCCAATTCATCTGGAGGGCCCCATTCACCAAGGAGCAGCCATGCACGCTAAGCCTTCTTGACGTAAGGTTCTCAGACATCTCAGATAGTAAGGTCAGGATAGGGCGACCGAGGTTGGCAGACGCACTGCGGCCCCACGAGTCGGAAAAACCCGGTATGAGGGACCTGGCATCACTAATGCACGACCTATCGAGGATATACTACGAATCAAAGCCAACTCTAGGAATAACTGATCTTAGGCTATCTCTGATAGACGGATGGAAGTCGACCGCACCCGGGGAATGGGGATCCGATGCAGCATTCTACTCCTACAAGGGTGGGATAGCAATCTGGGAGTACGAACAGTGCCTGCTGGATGTGATGGAAGCTACTTCCCACCAGTCGGGAGCACCAGAGCCAGCCGTTACCATGCTGAAGTACGTGAAGTCGTACCAGAAGGGGATGTTCAACAACAGGACCTTCGCGGCCCTTTCGATGATGTCATTCTTCTTCGCTGCCTCCACTCTGATCAGCAACATCCCGCCATCTCTGATGGATCTCCCAATTCCCGCATTCCTCGCCGTACTAGGCCTCCTGTCCCTCAGGACATACCGAAACAAGTCCCCTCCTCCAGAGAAGCCATTCAACAGCTCATTCGGTTTCACTATCGAATGACCAGCTTCTTGGAATCCGGTTCGTAGTCGTAGAACCTCGGAGTCCCTGTCGCGATTTCCAATGATACGATATCCTCGGGGCTGATGGACTCGATGTGCATTACGATCGAGCGCAGGGAGTTTCCATGAGCCGATACCAGGACGTTCTTCCCTTTCTCTAGGTCTGGAAGTATCTCCTCCTCGAAGTAGGGGATAGTCCTCTCGGCATTCATCTTGAGGCTCTCCCCCCCGGGAGGTGGGACATCGAAAGAGCGCCTCCAAATGTGCACCTGATCAGCTCCATGTATCTCCGCGGTCTCTGCCTTGTTCAGTCCCTGCAAATCACCGTAGTGCCTCTCGTTGAGGCGCTCGTCTCTGAAGACGGGGACGCCACTGGAATGGGTATTCCTACCAATGATTATCTCGGCTGTTCGCTGCGCCCTCCTCAGTCCACTGGTGTGAACAACATCGAATCGGATTTCTGCCAGGGAGTCACCAGCCGCCTCTGCCTCTAGGACCCCCTTTTCCGAGAGATCGACATCAGTCCACCCGGTGAAACGGTTCTCAGCGTTCCAAACCGATTGGCCGTGCCTGATTAGGACCAGTTTCGGCATTTCCAGACCTCAGGAGTTGTGAGTCTCTCTGATTCGAGGCTCGTGGAACTTCAATCCACAATCTGCGGCCCTTGCTCTGGCCATGAGGGTCAGGTCCTCCTTCATCTCCCTCTCAATCTTCGATGACGAGTCGCAGTAGAAGTTGGTGCTCACAATAATCTTCGATGTCCCGAACGAACTCACCCTGACCCAGGAGTCCTCTTTCTTGACGGACCTGGGATCTGATGTGAATTGCTCGTTCAGGGACTCACAGAAAGACTTCAGTGAGTCCTGGTCGCTGTTCGCCTCGAACTCAAAGAGGGGCTTTATCCTCCTGAACCTCCTCTGGCTGAAATTCTCAACTGAGGAGTTCGTGATGTTCGCGTTCGGCACGGTCACCAAGGTATCAGCACTGGTTCTAATCAGCGTGGTTCTGAGTGCGATGGTCACAACCTCGCCCTCCACCCCATCCACGATTATCCAGTCGCCGACGTTGAACGGTTGATCGATGAGTATGCTAATCGCCCCGAAGATGTTTGCCACCGAGTCCTTGGCAGCAAGTGCGAGAGCAAGGCCGGTAATGCCCAGTCCGGCAATAAGTCCATTCAGGTCTAGTCCACCGAGTCCCGCCATTACGAAAACACCGCTCACGACGACCGCTAGCCTTCCCACTGACTCAGCCACGCTAGCTAGGGATCTCCTAGCTGCCATGTTGTCGCCCTCTACGACGATGAAGGCATCAAGGTAGTCCACCAGTCGATATGCGGCCACAAGCATTAGCAGGACGAAACCTGCGTACACATACGAGTTGAATGAATCCACTATCCCTGAGTCCCAAACAGGACTTGAGTTGTC
>PBSO01000003.1 GCA_002726275.1 Methanobacteriota archaeon
ATCTTATCGACCCATTCTACGACGCTGAGGACATAATGAGGATGCTCATCATCTTCGGGCTGTTCGGCGGCTGCTACATTGCAGAGGTCCTAAGGGGCGGCCTCCAGGCAGTCGACTCAGGCCAGAAGGAGGCGGCAATAGCACTGGGACTCTCTCCCTTCCAGACCAAGATGAGGGTTGAGCTGCCCAACGCAATCCGTACAACACTCCCATCCATAGTGAGTGTCTTCATAGGCCTCTGGAAGGACACGACCCTCCTATTCATCATCAACATCCTCGACTTCTTCAAGCTCGCCAAGGACCTTCCGAACACGGATCTCAGGTTCCTGGGCGACTTCCTAGAGCCACTCTACGTCACGGCCTTCGTGTTCTGGATTTTCGCATTCTACCTTTCAAGGGTCTCGATGAAGATCGAGAAGGGCCTTGGTCTGGTTAGAGAAGGAGGGGGAGAGGCAGCATGAGTGAATTTGCAAAAGAAGAGATGATTATTGAGACAGAGGGCGTGAAGGTAAACTTCGGAGACTTTTGGGCATTGAAAGGGATAGACATCAAAGTAAGGAGAGGGGAGATTATCGTCATTCTCGGGCCCTCTGGCTCCGGGAAGTCGACATTCATCAGGACCCTGAACAGACTACAGCCGCATAGCGGTGGCACGGTCGAGATAGACGGAATCACGATTGATGACGACACCACGGTGAAGGATCTGAAGTACGTCAGGTCAGAGGTGGGATTCGTTTTCCAGCAGTTCAACCTATTCCCCCACCTGACAATCATGGAGAATATCACCCTGGCCCCAATGAAGGTCAAGGGGATGAGCAAGAGGGAGGCCGAGGCCAAGGCACTGGAGCTCCTCGAGAGGGTCGGGATACCCGAGCAGGCATACAAGTACCCAAGCGGGCTATCCGGCGGTCAGCAGCAGAGGGTGGCAATCGCGCGCGCACTCGCAATGGACCCCAAGATAATGCTGTTTGACGAGCCAACATCGGCACTCGATCCAGAGATGATAAAGGAGGTTCTGGATGTTATGGTGGACCTGGCGAAGAGGGATATCACGATGATAGTGGTGACTCACGAGATGGGCTTCGCTAAGGAAGTGGCGGACAGGGTCATTCTCTTCGACGAGGGGCTGCTGATAGAGGAGAACACCCCCGACGAGTTCTTCGACAACCCTAAGCACGACAGAACCAAGCTATTCCTAGAGCAAATCCTCTAGTTCGTAGCAACCAAAATAACCCCGTGCTACTTTCGATAACTGATGATGGATGCTCTGACGGGATACCTCGAAGTTATCGAGGACGCCGGAACACTTGCGCAACTAGGCTTCGGACTACTCTCCAGCATCATTGCCACATATGTCTTCAGATTACTGATCAACGGACCCATCCTCAGGAGGATTGAGGGGAGCAAGAACCTCTACGATGATAGAATCTTCACTTTGGCCACCCCACTTCTGAACCTCGGAGTCCTGCTATGCGGCATTTGGCTGACTTTCCAATGGTCATTCGAGGATGGCTCCTTCGAACGTTCTGCGTTTGCCGGCGGATCAATGGCCGTCCTGCTTGTAATGACCGCGCAGTTCCTCACTGCACTGGTAGACGATTTCGTTCCTCCAATTTTCCAGGAGATAGACGAAAGGACCCATCTCGACCTTTCCACGATGCAGACCATCACCGTTAGTGCGGCCAAGATGGTGGCTTGGTTAGCAGCAGTGCTAATCGCCCTTGAGCAGCTCAACATCGACGTGACCCCGATTCTGGCCTCTGCAACCATTCTCACTCTAGTCGTGGGGCTGGCATTACAGGAAACTGCAGGGAACCTCGTTTCGGGGATGCTAATGTTGTTGGATAAGCCATTCTCCAAGGGCGACAAGGTAATCGTCAAGGGAGTAAAGGGCAAGGTCGTCGATGTCGGACTTATGACCACGAAGATTAGAACCGGCAACGAGAGGCTCGTCGTCATCCCAAACACCTCACTATCTGGGGAGGTGGTCGAGAACTACGCTCAGGGCAGCACCCTGGAGAACCCCGACTCAATGAACCTCAGATTCAGGGTCAGAACCGGGCTGGAAGAAGATGCAGAACTCGTCAAGGAAATAATGATGAAAGCAGTCACGGACTGTGAGTTCACAGTCGACTACGTGAAAACAGAGGTCCTTCTTTATGACATCACGGAGACCGCACTAGTATTCAGGTTGGATTGCTGGGTCAATGACTACAACAATGAGAGGAAGGCAAAAGACTGGATTCTGATAGAGATCCTAAGGAAGTTCAAGGAGGAAGGAATCTCAATCCCATACCCTCACCTAACGGTCAAGAACCAAGACTGACTACTCCCCTATCCAATGGGCGACCCTGTCGTGTATGGTGCTACGGAAGGTAAGTAGCTGTAAGGTAGGTCCATTGAGGTTCACAGTTACGGTAGCACCTCTGGTGAAGTGGAACTCGTCCCAACCATCAGCCACCACATATCCCCGATGCATGTCACTGGTCATCACAGTTGGCTCATCAGTCCAAGCCCAGTAAGAGCCATCATCATCCCTGTCTCCTCTTGGCAAGTCCCTGGCTACGAAGAGGTAGTGCTCGTCTATCTGTTCGAGGGGGAATGTCGTTCCCTCGATGTTGGCTACGTGCCTGAACCATGCGCCCTGTCCAAGGAATGTCGAAAATAGGCACCCGGATGAGTGCTGGACAACGTCAATACCCTCCGAAGACCTCTGGAGCCTGTACTTTGAGGGCTGATACTGGTGGGTATTGGCAACTAGGAGGTCGTTCAATGCAGGATCAGTGAGGATCTTGTTTCCGCTTGTGGTGACAATTTCCGCTTGTAGACGTGGCAGGACGTTGACAATGGCACTTCCTCCGATGGCAACTCTGATGTCATCGGCGAAGCTTTCCGGGTCGCTACCCATGTAGAAGCCATATGACCCGTCCTCGTAATCGTCCCTTGGATGGCTATTTACTCCCATCACAGGAGTCTTGTCATCGACGGAGTGAGCTATCGATGTCAGTGTCCCATCGCCCCCTAGGACCACAACAAGGTCGGGGTCATCGAAGTCCCCTCTCCTAACCGTCTCTCTAGCAGTGTAGTCAACTCTGACCGAGCCCTCCCTCTCCAGCTCGTCCAGAACAGACCTCACGGTTTCCAGGGCCTTGTCATGGACCTCCTCGAAGTTCTTCTTGTAGACTACTAGGACGTCTGTCACGTCATCACTCCCGTCCCTCCCTCTGGGCCGTCCCATATAGGAGACTCGCCCCGGCATTCTCGACAATATTGTGACCTGTGTTGCATGCCTTCATCAGCATCAAGCTCCTGCGAGTCAGTGTGAGGGTACTTCTGACAGTGTCTTTCGTCATCATCGCTTCCTGCTTTTCAGGGTGCTTGGAAGTTGAGTCTGACGACTGCCCTGAAATGGATTGCTTCCCTCTGACTTCAGATGCATTGAATGAAATCCTGTCCGACCCGAACTCCTTCGACGTTCTGGAGTATTCTGGAATGTTCGATAGAATGAGGGTAGAGACCACGTCTTCATCCACAGTACAGGGCCAATTCGGTGAGGTGTATTGGAGTGTCGCAAAGGACGACTCCTCGCAATTGAGGTCCGTGGCTACAAGAGTTACTCTGGGAACATACTCTATGAACAACGAAGTCATCGAGGGCAGCACGACCACCACAAACATCAGGATAGGAAATGTCTGGTTCGAGGGCAGGGACGAGGCCCCTCAATACTCGGACCCGTTCGTGGAGTTCGCTGAACTGGCAAATTCTGATCCGAGTGGGGAGTGGCCCCCATTTGGTTTCGATACTTCGAAGATTTCCGGAATGGATTGGAGGATTACGGGGGACGATTCCTCGACACAGCAAGTCGCATCCGCCACTAATACGACTCACACAATAGTCCTAGAGCTAATTGGGAATCCCCCTCTCATAACATCCATTGAGACGTATGCGGGTGACGAGGAGCAATTCGTCATGACTGTGTCAACAGGTGACGAAGTCAGCCTAGAGCTTTTGGAGGGAATTGACAGGGCGCCTCTCGGTTTCAGCCCAGACTCCTCCTTCCTCGTTGACGGGGAAGTTACCCAATGGGCCGGTTCAGTTCAGAGTGGATTCGCCACTGAGTCAGCACCCTCTGACCTGGAGATCCATGGCATTATTGGCCTAGGGGAAAATGCATCATCGGTCTCCTCGATGAGGTTGGATTCGGGACTTCATAACGTATCTCTGGATGACGGTTCGTGGTGGGAATTCGTCTGGTCCGACCAGGATTCAGACGGCCTAGTTTCCAGTGGGGATATCTATGCTGTCAGGACTAATTCAACCGGAGATATGGGTATCGCGATTTACGACTTGTGGGCAGACGACTGGACGGGCGGGCCTCTCGCATCTCAGGAATGACTCACAGTCATATTCAAACGAACTACTGTCAAGGGGCGCACATGTCCGGAGGCAGGCATCCCCTGTCACGATTGTTGACTCATCTTGAGGACCACAGATCAACAGTAATATTGGCCTCGATTTGTTCGATTCTGAACAAAATCTGGGACTTGGCCCCACCCGTTCTGATTGGAATGGCAATAGATGTCGTTGCGGCCAGGGAGGACTCCTTCCTAGCCGGGATGGGCTATCCGGACGTCTACGACCAACTGTATATTTTGACGGGCATCACTGTACTCATTTGGGTACTTGAGTCATTATTCCAGTACTTCTACGCGGTATTGTGGAGAAATCTGGCACAGACCGCACAGCATGAGCTCCGAATGTCTGCATACTCTCATATTCAGGATTTGGAGATGCAGTGGTTCTCAGAGCAATCAACAGGGGGTCTTATGTCGATAATGAACGATGATGTCAATCAACTGGAGAGGTTCCTTGATCAGGGTGCCACCGATCTCTTACACGTTGCGACCACGATCATTGTAGTCGGGGGGATAATGTTCACCGTAGCCCCAGAAGTAGCGCTTCTAGCAATAATCCCAGTGCCAGTGATAGTCACAGGATCATTCATGTACCAACGCAGGATTGGTACACGCTACTCACTAGTTAGAAACAAGGTAGCCGAGCTAAACGCCCTTCTGAATAATAATCTGCAAGGAATCACAACCATCAAGTCGTTCACTGCAGAGAAGAGGGAGGCGAATCGCGTTGAGGAGGCCTCGACATCATACAGAGATGCAAACCGCGAGGCAATACGGCTATCCGCCTCTTTCGTACCAATAATCAGGATGGCAATTCTGTTCGCATTCACAGCGAACATGCTCGTCGGAGGGTGGTTTGCATTAGAGGGTACAATCAGTCTGGGAGCATACTCAGTTATCGTCTTCATCACCCAGAGGCTCCTTTGGCCGCTAACTCGACTGGGGGAGACTTTCGATCTCTACCAGAGGGCCATGGCATCTACCACAAGGGTGCTGGACCTCCTAGACACAGAGGTAGGAATAGTGGAGGGTGACACCGTCCTGGAAGACGTCAGGGGAGAGATAGCCTTCTCTGATGCCAGCTTCTCATACCCAGGAAGGGAGACCGTCCTCGATGGAATAAACCTCATTGTCCCGGCCGGAAAGACCGTTGGCCTAGTGGGCTCCACGGGTTCGGGGAAGACTACAATGGTCAGGCTGCTTCTCCGGTTCCACGATCCTGATGGGGGTGCGGTTTCGTTGGATGGTCACGATGTAAGGGAACTGACTTTGGAATCCCTTCGAGGGTCAATATCACTAGTCAGCCAGAACACAACTCTGTTCCCGGGGACCGTGATGGACAATGTGAGGTATGGAAATCCAACAGCCACTGACGAGCAGGTTTACGAAGCATCCAGAATAGCCGAGGCTATTCCATTCATTGAGAATCTCCCTGAAGGATGGGGCACGGATATCGGTGAAGGGGGACACAGGCTTTCTGGAGGTCAGAGACAGAGGATTGCAATAGCGAGGGCTGTACTGAAAGATGCACCAGTACTAGTTTTAGACGAGGCAACAAGCAACGTCGACAACGAAACGGAGGCAGCTCTAAAGAGATCTATAGGTTTGATTTCAAAGGGCAGGACAACCCTCATCATTGCCCACAGACTCTCTACTGTGAGGAACGCCGATATGATTGCTGTTCTCGGAGATGGGGGAATTACTGAGACGGGGACCCATGAGTCACTCCTTGAGTCAGGCGGACTGTACTCGAGACTGTGGGCGGTCCAGACTGGAGAGCCCGGAAAGGGGCAGTGACGGGAACACCTTGATGAGGAGCCCCCCTTTCCCTATGTAACATGGCACGTGTAGATTCGATGCTATGGTTCATGATGGGCTTCGCCCAATTGCTTCTAGGTGGCCGTATCGGCGGCGATCCAACCTTGGAACTACTCGGAATAATCCTACAGGGAACGGGTGGCAGCTCAGTTATTCTGGGGTTATACTTCTTGATGTTCCTGGCCAGGCATGAGAAGGAGTTCACGGAGGGATACTCGAAGATGGAGAAGACTGCCTTCCTGAGGGATGCAGAAGGAAGGGTAGTAGATCTCGAGGACACTACGCCCAAGGCAGTTAAGGCGATCTGGTACATTGTCCCCACTGGGCTGACTATCCTTGGTGCCCTAGCATGGCTAACTTCCGGATGAAAGCATGGCACTAGATGACGCGATCGACCGAATGATCGAGAATCCTGCCTATGATCAGATGGGAGGGTACCAGATATTCTTGAGGAGGTTCGCCATTCCCGTTGTTCTGATACTAATCGCCCTTTTCATCTATACCGCATTGGACAGTTACTTGACCAGCAGCTGGAACCTAATCCTCACCTCAGCATTGACGGGCCTGTGTGTGGGGCCAATACTCGCCCTTGAGAGATACACGGCAATGAGAAAGAACAACAAGTAACATTCGTAGTTGGCAAATTAGCCGAATGGGTCAAATGCCTAATGCTTCCGTAGGAGTTCAATGGTTGACATTGACGACTTCAATATTTTCGATTTGGTTGGACTTGGAGAGGCGACCGGACTGGAGTTTATTTTCGCTGCATCGGCCTTGCTAGGGGGGATACTCTTCCTGCTCTGGTTCATACTGATGACAGTCGGCGGTGTGGCAGAAGGCGTCTTCGAGGGGCTCTTCGGACTCGAGATTGATGTCCTCAGCTCCGATGCCTCGTTCAAGGCATTGACTTTCCAAGGGGTCATGGCATTCATGATGTTCTTCGGACTAGCCGGTTTATTTGTTCTGAAGTCAGATGGGTCCGATCCTGTAGCTGTGGCTGTTGGGGGGATCGCTGGAACTGCCTCAATGTACGGTACAGCCAAGCTATTCGAGCTATTCCTTGCTATGCAGTCTACAGGCAACGTCGAGATCGAGGACACGGTGGGTGCCAAGGGCACTGTCTACCTAGTCATACCACACGAAGGGGTCGGCCAGGTGCAGATCGAGACAGGAGGTTCTCTTTCAGTGTACAATGCTAGGGCCGAGGACCAGCAGGAGATTGGTACTGGAAGAATGATCGAGGTAGTGGGCACCCTTGGTGAAGTTCTTATCGTCAAGAGGATTTAGTTTCCTGCGGAGTAATTCCCATCCGGGGCCTCTCTTCTGGTCCTGCCGGCAAAGACTTCATGACCAGTGACTCCTTCTACGGTCTAGGAGTGACTACGGATGGCAACAGCAGGAGCTATTGGAACGATTGGAATATTTGCGATAATACTGGTATTAGTGGCGGTGGTGATATTTTTCTCACAGCGATACAAGAGATGCCCCCCGGATCAGGTGATGGTCATTTACGGGCGAACCGCCAAGATGGCAGATGGTAAGGCCAAGCCTTCCAAGGTAGTCCACGGCGGCGCAGCATTGGTCTGGCCGCTAATCCAGGATTATGCTTACATCTCTCTCAAGCCCATGGCCATAAACATCGACCTGAAGGGCGCTCTTTCCCTCCAGAACATCAGGATCAACGTCCCTAGTACCTTTACCATCGGCGTCAGCAAGGAGCCTTCCATAATGGCGAATGCTGCAGAGAGACTTCTCGGATTCAAGATTCCCGAGATAGAGAAGTTGGCAGAGGAGATAATTCTGGGTCAGCTACGTCTCACGGTCGCATCTCTGACAATCGAGCAGATAAACCAGGACAGGGATGCTTTCCTCTCCCTTATCACTCAGAACGTAGACCAGGAGCTTAGAAAGTTCGGACTAACCCAGCTGAACGTAAACATCGTCGATATCACTGACGAGTCGGACTACATCGAGAGCATCGGTAAGAAGGCAGCCGCAAACGCAGTCGAGAATGCACGCGTCGACGTCGCAAATGCCGAGAGGGATGGTGCAATAGGTGCTGCCGCTGCAGACAGGGACAGGGAGATCCAGGTCGCCAACGCAAATGCGGATGCCGAGATGGGGCGCAAAGAAGCCGAGCAAAGACAGAGGGTCTACGTGGAGCAACAGGAGGCCATGGCGATTGCCGGTGAGAACACCGCACAGGCCGAGATTGCAAATGCCAACGCGGACCTCGAAGAGGCCAAGGCCCATGCCAAGCAGAGGGCCGACGTCGCTACGGCACAGTCCGAGGCGGAGATTCAGCGAGCATCCTACTTCGAGGAGGAGGAAAGACTGCGTGCTACCGAGATCGTTCAGGTTAACATCCAGAAGCAGCAGATCGAGATAGCTGCAGAGGCGGAGGCCGAGCGCCAGCGAAGGATAGCTCGTGGTGAGGCCGATGCAATACTGGCCAAGTATGAGGCTGAGGCAGAAGGGGTGCAGAAGGTACTGGAGGCTAAGGCCCAGGGTTACAGCAACCTCATCACAAGTGCTTCCGGGGATCCCAAGGCCGCAGCCACACTACTGATGGTTGAGAAGATAGAGTCCATGGTTTCCGCACAGGTCGAGGCAATCAGGAACCTGAAGATAGACAAGGTCACCGTCTGGGACAGTGGAAACAACTCCGATGGCTCATCTGCAACTAGCAACTTCGTGAGTAGCCTGGTCCAGAGCCTTCCCCCAATTCATGACGTCGCCAAGATGTCAGGTGTTGAACTCCCTGACTACCTCGGGTCGATGACTGAAGAAAGCACCGAATGAAACTTGATAGTCACCCTCTTGAGCACTCTCCCACTGGGAGTGCCATGGCAGACACAGGCGTCGTTATTGTTGGAGGGGCCAGAACCCCCTTCTGTGAATGGCTAGGTGGAAAGAGGGGCGACGGAGGACCAGGAGGCAGACTCGCTTCAGTTAGTGCAGAGAAACTGGGTTCCATAGCAATTAAGGGGGCCATGGAAAAGACTGGTACGGACCCCAGTGAGGTCGACCATGTAGTGATGGGGCATGCTCTGCAAACCTCCTCCCAAGCAATCTTCGGAGCCAGACGTGCAGGTCTAATGTCGGGAATACCCCAAGAGGTTCCAATGCTGACTCTCAACAGGCTCTGTGGAAGTGGCGCTCAGTCAGTTGTCAGTGCGGCTCAAATGATAATGCTTGGAGAAGCAGACGTTGTGGTGGCAGGAGGGATGGAGAATCTCAGCCAGGCACCACACGTTCTTCGTGACATGCGTGATACATACAAGCTAGGGAGGCCACCAAGGGAGGGTGACGAACTCCCAAAGGACATGGAGGACTATCTTTTCACGAATCTCAGAGATGATGTGTGCGGATACTTCATGGCCCAGACAAGTGATGAGCTATGTCGAAGGATAGGGGTCTCGAGGGACGAGGCTGACAGCTTCGCAGCACTCAGCCATCAGAAGACTGAGAGAAGCATCTCAGAGGGAGTTTGGGAGCAGGAGATCGTGCAAGTCGAGACTCCGGGAGGATTGGTAGGTTTCTCCGATGAGGATCATGTGGTCATTGGAACAACAGAGGAGTCCCTATCGGGACTTCGAACACATTTCGGACCTGAGTCACTCGTTACTGCCGGCAATGCCTCGGGAGTGGTGGACGGTGCGGCTGCCTTGGTCGTTAAGTCAGCATCTAGGGCAGCTGCAGACGGGGACTCTCCCCTGTCTAGGATTCTCTCATGGGGAATAGTCGGCTTGGAGCCAGCAATCATGGCGCACGGGCCAGTCCCCAGTAGCAGACTAGCATTGGAGAAGGCCGGACTAAGGGTCGAAGACATCGATCTTTGGGAAATCAACGAGGCGTTTGCAGGTCAATGCGTTGCTTGCATAAAGGACCTCGGGATAGATTCCGAGAGGGTGAATGTAAACGGTGGCGCAGTTGGACTCGGTCACCCCTTAGCGGCAACCGGAACCAGACTGCTGCTCACCCTGTCTCTGGAGCTCAGGAAAAGGGGAGGGAGATATGGGGTTGCCACTGCTTGCATCGGGGGAGGACAGGGAATTGCAGTGGTTTTGGAGTCAATAAACGCCAGAGAATAGGTCCGCAGCATTAATCCGCATCGACCAACGCCGAAAAATTGGTGAAGAAATGAGTGCGAGTAGAAAAAGAAGCCTCGTCAAGACACTAACTTGGAGAGTTTTGGCTACCGCAGACACCTTTGTGATTGCCTACCTAATCACTGGAGAGTTCACTGTAGCCACATCGATCGCTGGATTGGAAGTTATGACGAAGATGGTTCTGTACTATCTGCATGAGAGAGGCTGGAGCTCCTTTGAATGGGGGCAGGACGAAATAACCGACTAAATCAAGCCCAGTAGTTCTGCAAACTTGCCGAAAATCGCCCCTCCTGCAATTATTGCCCCTAGGGACGATCCAATGTTGCCAAGTGCTGTAACGAGGAGGACCCTTCCAACACGGTTGTTCCACAATAAGGAAACAGAGTCCAAAGTTAGGAAATCGCTAGCATCCTTGCCCGTTGGCGAGGCGACTTTGAGTTGTGTGTAACCTGCAAACCACCCCGCAGCAACAGTTGGGTTTAGGGATGTGATTGGAGAAGCAACAGCTCCCACTATTACAGAAAGTGGATGCCCCCTTGCAATCGCCACACCAAGCCCGGCAAGAACTGCATTGAGTATCAACCAGGTCTCCGCAGTATCTCTTAAGTCACTGAAATGACCATTCTGAACCATCCAAATGCAAGCAGAGACTAGGATGACTGGAATGCCCCACATCACAAGCCTCGGCCATACTGACTTACGGGGCTTCTCAGTCAACTCCACCATTCTTTCCAGATTGGCCACTTCTCCGCCCGAAAGGTGTTCAACAATCCCTCCAATGTGCCCAGCCCCAACTATTGCGAGTATTTTGCCTGAGGTAGAGTCCCTGATCTGCCCAATCCTCCCGGCTATGAATTCATCACGTTCATCGATTAGGACCTCTCCTGCTCCCGGGGCAACGGACCTTGCCTCCTCCATCAGATTACTTAGTAGATCAGTGTCCTCCAGGACCTCATCCAGGTCAACCTCGTCCCCATCCTCGTCAGACCATAGGAGAGTATCTAGAACTCTCCATTTCTCCCTTATGCTCATCCTCCCCCAGGCCCTACGGAGAGTAGAGACCACGTCCCTGTCTACAAGTTCAACGGGTATATCTGCAGCCCTTGCTTCCATCACGGCAGTCAGTAGTTCTGCACCCGGTTTTTCACCAGTAGAAACTCCCATTCTACGTTGTTCAGCAGATAAAGCGGTCTGCAGTAGAATCATTGCAGCCTTCCCATCATTGATTATCTTCAGAAGATCCTCGGAGTCGATAGACTCTGGCCGTGTAAGTGATGCCATTCTTGATTCACATAGCTCGACAGCTACCACATCCGGGCCATATTCGGAAATCTGTTCTTTGACAAGGGCCACGGATTTGCTACTAACGTGAGCTGTCCCAATTATTCTCAAGCTATCATCAAAATCGATGACATTGGAGTTTGATGTCATTATTTCACCGAATTCCATCCATCATCGAAAACAAGTCATTATGCTCAGCCACATCATGAACTCTGATGATGTCGACGCCCTTTTCCTTTGCCATTGCAGCAACGCCAAGAGTTCCAGCCAGCCTGTCTTCCGAATCTTCCCTGCCTAGCATGTGGCGAAACATGCTCTTGCGGCTGACTCCCCACATCAAATTCATTCCCTCTGCCGGTATCACAGATCTGCCCGAAGACAGTAGGGACAAATTATGCTCCAGTAACTTCCCAAAACCTATTCCCGGGTCCACAACAATATTCGAGGGATCAAGTCCTCTGTTAATCAATTTCATTGAGGCGATTTGTAGGTGCCCCCTGACTTCCCTCAGAACATCTCCGTACTTCGGATTTTTCTGCATATTGCCAGGTGCTCCCTTCATGTGCATTAGGCATACCGGACAATCATTTTCCACAATTAAATCGGCCATACCCGGATCGCTAAGTGATGACACATCATTCACCATGTCAGCACCCGAATTTATGGCCAATCTTGCGACATACTCCCTTCGAGTATCTACAGAGATGCCAATCTTGGGGAGTACTTCCCTGACCGCTTCAATGACGGGGATAACTCTGTTCGCCTCATCCTCCAAACTAACTTCCGTTGCACCTGGCCGAGTCGACTCTCCCCCAATGTCAATCCAATCCGCACCTTCCGTCGCCATGTTTAGGGCCCTTCTAACTGCAACCTCGATATTTTCAGATCTAGAACCAGCGTGAAACGAGTCAGGAGTTATATTCAGGACCCCCATTATGCGCGGGAAACCGCTGTCGCGGCGTTTCAGGATAGGTCGCCAGTCGGCCATGTGTGGGGTGCCATTAGTCGCATGCTTTATGATGTGACGGAGGCCGATTAATACGATGGTAATGGGAGACGAAGGACTCGAAGAGTCCCTGAATGCCCCTAGTGGAGTAATTTCGGCGCCNGANGTGGCNGATGGNCCNACAAGTGAGTCACTCGAACTAATGGAGTCAATAATCCAGCGCCTGCAACCTTCTGATAGGCATGACATNAGGGACATGATTAGCTANAGGGCCCAGGTTTCAGGGGGNATGGCTGCAATGACNATNGTNTTCTGGTGGATTGCCATAGACAAGGGAGGNGAAACCCTCGGNGATGCAGATATCCCNCTATCNGCCATTGGGGANTTCTCCTTCGCTGAAATCAGCCTCATTGTGCCTGCTCTCGCCCTTCTCGCCACATTGGTCATGTCAATCGGCAGGGAGACAGGAAATGCAATTCTGAACAACATCGGGGGCGCATTGATAGTATTGGTCGTTTTCTACATCCTGGAGCCATTTGGAAGCACGATATTCGGCTCTAGCATAGATGCCCAGTCTGCCGCCTTTGCATCAGGAAGGCTTGTTGCCATGGCCATGATGATCGCACTATCGACCAAGTTCTTCTGGGATGCCATCCTTCTGCAGTGGGTCAGGAGTACTATGATGAATATGGGTGTCGACCTGTTCCCATCCGAGGAACAAGAAACATTTGGCAGTCACGCTGATGAGGCGCCCCCTCTTGGGTGAAAACGTGAGTAACCGTACCGAACCACGACTCATTGTAATGAGGCTGGGGCATAGGGTAGAGAGAGACAAGAGAATAACTTCACATTTGGGACTTACAGCAAGGGCATTCGGAGCCGATGAAATATTACTTTCCGGTGAAGAAGACGAGACTCCACTGGAGACTTGGAGATCTGTTTCTAAGAGATTTGGAGGCAGTTTGGAATGCGGATATGAACCAAAGCCGATGCGTTGGCTACGTTCGTTTTCCAAAGACGGGGGCAAAATCATACATCTAACGATGTACGGCGAGCCATGGAGAAAGAAATCAGAGAAGATTCCCTTTGAGGGGCGTGTGGCCGTGGTAGTTGGTGGCACCAAGGTTCCGGGCGAGCTCTTTGGAATCTCCGATTACAATATTGCAGTCGGCAATCAACCGCACTCCGAAGTAGCGGCTCTTGCAGTCTTTCTCGATACATGGTTGGGCGAGGCCGATCCAGGAAGGTTCTCGGATGGAGAAGTCGAGGTAATACCCAGCGAGAGTGGAAAGAACATCGTATCCAAGGGGAAAGAGTAGGGAGAAAAATCACCCTATTTTTCTCAATGATTAAGAGTCTTACTTGAGCAGGTTTGCTGATGTCGGCAAGCGGGACACGGCGGGGATTCATTCCCGGCGCTGATGTACCGGGAGTAGATGAGCCACCAATATTCCAAGATGCAGCAGATTTGCTTCTTGATTCACACTCCGGAGATCAACCAAGTTTCGAGCCGGGCTTACTTATTCTGGCCGACGGGACGATGTTCAGCGGGAGGCTCTTTGGAGCCGAAGAAATAGCTCAGGGAGAACTAGTTTTCACCACAGGGATGTGCGGATATCAAGAAAGCCTAACGGACCCATCTTTCGCCGGGCAGGTGTTGACTTTCACATGGCCACTATTGGGGAACTACGGGATATTGCCTGGAATTTCAGAGTCCTCAGGAGTACACCCCCGTGGAATTGTTTGCAGGCAAATGATGAGGAATCCAGACCATCGTGATTCCATCGGTAGCATTCATGATTTTCTAGCAGCTCACGGAGTGCCAGGGATTGAAGGCGTAGACACCAGGGCAATTACACGTAGAGTGAGGGAGCATGGGACACTATTGTGTGTCTTTGGGCCCGAAGGAAGAGAAGAGGACATGAAAAGGATCCTGTCCACTATGAAACCCCCTGATTCTGAAGATTTGGTTGAATCAGTAACTAGGGAAGAGTCAGTTCTGATTAATCCCGGGGCTCATGATGGGAATGGTAAGAATCTGCCTAGGTTGGCAGTTCTTGATTGTGGTATTAAGCACAATATTTTGAGGGAACTTTCTAAGAGATTCGAGGTAGTTTGGTGCCCAGCATCTTCAAGCTTCGATCAAATTATGGATGATTGGAGGCCCGATGCAATTTTCGCATCCAACGGTCCAGGGGATCCTGCACATCCCGGTTCCGCAACTATTGCCAGAGATACTCTAGCTAGGGCAGTCCGGGAGGATATGCCCGTGATGGGGATATGTCTGGGGCACCAACTTATGGGATTGGCAGCAGGACTCAGGACTTACAAGTTGAGATATGGCCATAGAGGCGCCAATCAGCCAGTGGTCGACTTGGTCACCGGCAAGGTCGACATTACCAGCCAGAATCACGGCTTTGCAGTCGAAGATCCGGAGAGGGGAATGCTAGCCCCTCATCCCAGCGGCGCTTGCTCGGAATCAGGAGAGAACACACTTGAAGCCGATTTTGAGGTTAGACATGTCAATGCCAACGATAGGACTGTAGAAGGACTAGATCTCGTCGGAAAACCGGCATTTACCGTCCAATTCCATCCAGAGGCATGCCCCGGGCCCCACGATGCTTCACCACTTTTCGATAGGTTCGCCGACATTGTTGAGGACCATCTTTCTGGAGATCCCCAAGCCGCAATAATCGGGGGAGGCAACACATAATGCCACGTAGGGACGACATACAGAGAATCGTGATTTTAGGGAGCGGCCCAATTAGGATAGGGCAGGCCGCCGAGTTCGATTTCTCGGGCTCGCAGGCATGCAGGGCCCTGAGGGATGATGGCTACGAGGTAATCCTGATTAATTCCAACCCTGCAACAATCCAGAACGACCCGGAGATGGCCGACCGAATATACATCGAACCACTTCTGCCCGAGGTAGTGAGAAGAATACTGGAGATGGAGAAGCCCGATGCCCTCCTCGCAGGGATGGGCGGTCAGACCGCATTGAACATCGCCTCTGCCCTAGCTAAGGATGGGTCATTGAATGAGTTGGGCGTCGAACTAATCGGATGCGACCTAGCATCAATCGATGAAGCGGAGGACAGGGATCTGTTCAAGAGGGTCTGCGAAAGCATCGACCTACCGGTTTGCGAGGCAGTCGCATGTTCATCCATCGAGGAAGTTATCTCAGCAGCCGACAAGATAGGGAAGTTCCCGCTTCTGATACGTCCTGCATTTACCCTCGGTGGACTTGGTGGGGGTACTGCCTTCAACAAGGGGGAGTTAGTAGAGATTGCAAGCCAGGGACTTCTGCAGTCAGCAATAGGGCAGGTCCTAATCGAAGTCAGCATTTTGGGCTGGCAGGAGCATGAATATGAGGTAATGAGGGATGCTTCGGATAACGCGATCATTGTCTGCACAATGGAGAATCTAGATCCCATGGGGGTCCATACGGGCGAGTCAGTCGTGGTAGCGCCCCAGCAGACACTTTCGGATCAGGACCACCAGATGTTGAGGGACGCGGCATTGAAGCTGATCAGGAGACTCAACATAAAGGGGGGGTGCAATGTACAATTTGCTGTCGAACAGTCCACGGGCCAGTATAGGGTCATAGAGGTAAACCCCAGGGTGTCCAGGTCCTCTGCCCTTGCTTCGAAGGCCACAGGTTATCCCATTGCTAGAATGGCCGCTCTGATAGCTGTCGGATATACTCTTGACGAGCTCCCCAACCCAATCACGGGAGAGGGGACGACTGCTGCATTCGAACCAACACTGGACTATTGCGTAGTCAAGATCCCAAGATGGCCTTTCGATAAATTCCGAACAGCGGATAGGACCATTGGGACATCAATGAAGTCAACCGGCGAAGTAATGGCAATTGGAAGGTGTTTCGAAGAAGCTTTTCTCAAGGCTTGGGCCAGCCTCGAATACGGCCAACCCCATCCAAGGCCACTAACCATGGCCGACGCATCTGGCGGCGAAACAATGGATGAGCGCGCATCAGAAAATTTGCCTACTGCAATACTCGAGGATTGGCTAAGAATTGCAACTGATAGGAGGATGGCGGCTTTGATGGAGGCATTTAGGAGGGGGTACTCGATAGAAGATGTCCGTGATTTAACTGGGGGGGTCACTAGGTGGTTCCTACATAGATTTGAGAATATGGCCGCTATTGAGACTGAAATCAGGGCATCTGGGGAGATGGGAATGAGGCCATCAGAGATTCCCGATTCACAACTAAGATCGTGGAAGGGGTCCGGATTCACCGATCTACACATAGCCGACGCACTAGCTGGATTTCCGCCATCTGGATTCAAACAACTACCAACTGGAAGAGATGAATTCGCAGTCACTTCGAGACGCCATCAATTGGGCATACACCCGGTATTTCGAATGGTCGACTCTTGCGCAGCAGAATTTGCCGCCGTCACTCCCTATTACTATTCCACCTATGAGGGTGGTTCGGCACCAGTTGGAATCGATAATGTCCCCGGGCTCTCAGAATCAAAGAAGCAGCGTATCGTAGTAATAGGTTCAGGACCAATAAGGATTGGTCAGGGTATCGAGTTCGACTACGGTTGTGTTCACGCAGTTGGTGCGATACGTGACATGGGTCACGAGGCAATAATTGTCAATAACAACCCAGAAACCGTTTCAACTGATTTCGATACCAGTGATAGACTGTATTTCGACCCTCTTTCTTTAGAGTCCGTTTCAGAGATTTTATTACGTGAAAAGGCACATGGCATACTTCTTCAATTTGGAGGGCAGACTGCAATCAATCTTGCATTACCCCTAGCAGACAATCTTCCCCATTTGTCATCCATGGGTATCGATTTGGTAATCGAGGGGACCACTCCCGGCGCTGTTGATGAGGCGAGCGATCGTGAGAGGTTCGAGTCATTTGCAGAGAGGAATGGTCTGAGGATGCCACGGGGCTCCACAGCGATAGATCCAGAGGGGGTTCGAAGGGCTGCGGCTGAGATAGGATACCCGGTTCTTATCCGCCCTTCCTACGTCCTCGGGGGGAGGGGAATGGAGATTCTCTCTGATGACAGGCAACTGGACGCATATATGGAAGAAGCGTATTTGGCGCCAGATAGACCGTTGCTTATCGATGAGTACCTGGGTAATGCAGTGGAGTTGGATGTGGATGCAGTATGTGATGGCGAACAGGTTCTAGTCGGCGCCATAATGGAACACCTCGAAGAAGCAGGAATTCATTCTGGCGACTCTACCTGCTTCATCCCTCCTCAGAATATCTCAAAGAGCATTCTTCACCAAGTTGAAGAATGGACCAAGATTATTGGAATCAGGCTCGGGATAAGGGGGTGCTTCAATATTCAATATGCGATTCGCGACGAAGTTCTTTACGTTCTAGAAGTTAATCCAAGGGGCTCCCGAACCTTCCCATTTGTAGCCAAGGCGACGGGGGTCCCTCTGGCTAGGATTGCCGCTAGGGTCGCCCTAGGTGAAAGACTAGCAGACCTGCAAATTCCAGAGCCACAGAACGAAGCTGTCTGTGTCAAGGCACCTGTTTTCCCCTTCATCAAACTCAGAGGATTGGATCCAGCACCAGGTCCAGAGATGAAGTCAACCGGCGAAGTAATGGGCTCGCATGTTAGGCCTGCAGCGGCCTATCTCAAGGCAAGGCTCGCCACAGAGATCCCTGTTCCAACAACAGGTGGAGTATACATTACTGTGAAGGATGAGGATAAGGAAGGTATGATTGAATTGGCCAGAAGGCTACATGGTATGGGGTTCCGTTTGCATGCCACCAAGGGAACTGCAAGGGTACTCAGGGAAAATGGAGGCATAGAAGTGGAGACTTGCTACAGAATTGCAGAGAGAATGTCTCCCGATGCACTTGATCTCATGAGAAAAGGAATGATTCAGTTGGTGATAAACACCCCTCGTTCCACAGGAGGGGCAGTGCTTGATGGAAACATGATGCGTAGGCTTGCCGTGGAGCTGAACATACCATTCGTTACGACAATGGCCGGAGCTAGGATGGAGGTGGAAGCAATCTCGGAAATGCAGACGGGGACTCCCGAGCCTAGGCTACTTGAGATAGCCACCCTAAGATGAGTCGTCGTCGTTGAGAATCTTACTCGAGATTTCCCCCAATTCAACTTCGCAGAAATCACCTTCGTCGAGTCCGTAATCAGATAGCACCATGTTGCCTATCGATAGTCTGTGTAAATCTACAACATTATTCCCAACGGCTTCAAAGATTCTTCTAATCTGCCTTTTCTTTCCTTCGTAAATGGTAACCAATGCTACTTTACTACCTTCGAGCACTAATTCAGCGGGTCTTGAAGTGTAAGAATCGCTAACACCTCCATCAGAGGTCTCCACGGTGACTCCGTCACGAATCGAGGTCGCCTGCTTTTCACTAATCTCCATTGTCGTTCGGACCCTGTAGGACTTCCCGATTCTGCTATTGGGATTGGTGATGGTGTGTACGATATTTCCGTCCGTGGTGACAATTAGTAAACCAGTAGTGCCCTCATCAAGACGTCCAACGGTCACTAAGGAACGAAATGTCCTGGAATCGAGAGGATCATTGAATCTTTCAAAAACCGAGCGTTTTCCAAGAGATGCCTCATGTTTGTTCAGCCTCGAACAAATGACCCCAGCTGGTTTATTCAACAGGAAATATCTCTCATTGAGCGGAAGTTCCAGAACATCTCCCCTGAATTTGATAACTCTCTTTTCCGGATTGAATTCGTATGTGATGTCTTTGACCGGTGAGTCATTTACCATTATTTCCCCGCCCCAAATCGCTCTTTTCACTTCCGACTTCGATGAGAAAGCCCCTGACTTCGAGAGAAATTGGTGGAGGCGAATCTTCATTTCAAACTCTCACAGTGTTCAGTCTATTCTAAATGTGCAAATCTCAGGTCTGGTAAAAAATCTGTATCTATATTTCGCGACTATCCCGTAGACAAAATCCCTGATGGGGAGCGGAATGAGCCACAATACAGGGAACCAAATCTTCCAGTGCCACTTAAGATAAAGTAGGCATCTAATTGCCGCAGCAGATCTGACAAAGGCCTGACCATCCCTGAACAGGTAAACTGTGTCCGCTTCCTGTTTCCATTCGGGAAGTCTAGAAATCAGCTCCCTACTTTCTTCGGATTCTATCTGCCTGTATGCAATGTCGGAATCACTGTCGAGTCGAGGATCCATGAATAGGGCTAGCCTGTGGCACAGTCCGCAATCACCATCCAGTAACAGAACGTCACGCCCCCTTCCT
Organism: Methanobacteriota archaeon; assembly: GCA_002726275.1. GTDB lineage: Archaea > Thermoplasmatota > Poseidoniia > Poseidoniales > Thalassarchaeaceae > MGIIb-O5. The sequence continues at coordinate 19,825 of PBSO01000003.1, forward strand.
ATCTCCAGAATCAGACCTCCTCTGCTGACCAGGTGTTTACCAAAACACCTTCTGACATGTGCACCAAGTCAGGTTTTAGTGAATCCAAGATGCCTAGATCGTATGATTCTGTGAGGCTGTTGGAAGTCAGCTCAACTCTTCCTTCCCTATATTTCCAAGGATCGTGCTGAGTATGCGCAATACAAAGCTTACCTTTGTGGACAGTATAGAGGCAGTACCTCTCGAAAAGGAATTCTTCCAGGGTTCCCTTCTCGGCCTCTCTGATCTCTCCCATAGCAGTGCACTTGCCAACCACTCCTTCGCCAGTCTTCCTTTTGCTATTCCATTTGTATGTTGATCCTTCGACCTCCACATTAGCCTTGCAATAGTTGTATGGCAATCCATATGCCCATGGGGCATATGTGCAGGTCACAATACTCTGGGCATCGAGAGTGATGAATAGAACTCCCGCCCGCCCGTCCCTTGTGACGTATGTCCTGATGTTGAATTCGGGGAAAGTAGAGATTCCTGGGACACTGAATGCCAGTCTGGGTCTGACATTCGTCATCATGAATGGTATCGTCCCAATGTATGCCTTTCCTTCGAATGTGTCCATCTCTAGTCCATCTGGGATGTACTTGGCTAGCTTTTCCGGAGGGACTTCCCAATGTAGAAAACTCAGGTCCCTCCACTCCTGGACCAGCGAATGAGCTCTTTTTGGCATTGGGAATGGGAGATGATCGGTCCTCATCCTGACGCCCCATCAAACTCTGGATAGCATTTCAGTAAGAGAGGACCGGTCCATCTCTGCCATTATCGAGCTAATTCTGGGACCATAGTCCCTGCCTAGTATTACTAGGTATAGAGAAACATAGGCTTGCCTGTTGCCAAGGCCACATTCGGTCGCGACCTCCCTTATTGCGGCACCAATAGAGTCCTCCGACCATTCACATTTTTCTAGCCTCTCAGAGAGCAAAGCGATGAATGAAGCCTCTTCTTT
>PBSO01000004.1 GCA_002726275.1 Methanobacteriota archaeon
GATCAGGATGGAATCCTGGACTTCTTCGACGAGGACGATGATGGCGATGGGCTATTCGACTGGCAAGACGATGACCCACTCACCCCCTTCAGATCCCCCGGCGACGAAGAGCAGGACTCTGTTCCAGGTCCAGGGGCTCTCGCAATAGTGTCCATTCTCGGGGCCGCAGCAATGCTCATCCCAAGAAGAGACGAATGAGGCGTCCAGTGGTACGATGCAGTCTAAGGAAAAGGGCGCATTGGCCCTGACCTCCTTCCTCCTGCTGATGGCATGGAGTGGTTCCTGGTTCGAGATCTCAGCCACCGGGACCTATACCGAGGGACTCGAAAGGAGCCCCACAATATCCACTGAGTACATCATCGATGCCAGCCAAGAGTCCTTCGAGATGTCAATAGAGAACGCGACTCCCCTCCTGCTATACTGGATAGAGAGGGAGGACGTCACCGTCAATGCTGAAGATACAGGAAACGGCAGCACCAACGACAACTCCAGTCCGGAAGAGCCCGGGGAAACCGTGGAAGGAGGCTGCCAAGGCTCCTGTCTGGACCAGGCAAGGGGCGCGGTACAGGTTGTCATGATAGCCCTACTAGTTTCCCTTTGCCTTTCATATGTCAGGCCCAGCATATACCTCAGAACCGGTGTTCTAGTTGTCTGGATCATCGGCTCTGTTGTGATAGTTACCGCAGTTCCAATTGCCGCTGCGTACGACTTCGGAGTTACAGGGACAGGGGGGAGCGAGGACTCCTCTACAGGGGGCTTCGACACTGCAACACAAGACAACTCGGTTTCTGTGAATCAGTTCGCACACTTCGAACAGAGCGAGGACGCAAAGGTCCGACTCTCGGGAATCGCGTTCTACTTCGATTCTGTCGGCTTTGACCTAGGGCTTCTAGATGAGGTGGACCGGCAGGGTGTGATCGATCAGAAACCATCCCCTGGTGACCCCGGATACGAGTCACTGATAAGATTCCACGGTGAACTCGAGGTAGGGCCAGGAGAAATACTGACTTGGTGGATCTTTACATCCCCTGTCCTGATTCTGAACCTACTGGGCCCGCGTTCCCAGAAGCTCGAGGAGGAGTGATAGGGAGGGGAGTCTCTCGGACTCCTCAGGTGCGAAAAGCAGCTTCCAAGCCTCGAGGTGCTGGGCTACTACCATGATGACAGCGAACTCATCGGTTCCCGCACCATCTCCGTAGGAGATGGATACCTGGAGGTTTGCCTCCATGTCCATGCTACTCCCTCCTGCTGGCATTGCATCCAGATCGATGGCGATATCCGCATCAGCACTATCTACGATCGAGTGGTCCCAAGGGCCATCGACTAGAGCCCTCCTGCCCTTCACAGTGGAGATTCTGCCACCTGCGTCCGACCATGCGGCTGCGATGGAACGCGCCGCCGATCCCCCGCCTCTCATTCTGAGGGTCGAGCCTTCTGGATCCGTGCCGATGTGCCTGCAGGAGGCAACGAAGCCAAGCCCGTCGGTGCTAGTGCCGGACCACTTCCCTCCCACCCTCCTCAGCTGGTTGATCGCGTTGACCCCATCAGGCCCGCCGACCCCCAGCCTCTCTTGTGGGGAGTGCTTCAGGGGGGCGGTGCACGAGAGCCAGACCTCGCCATCGAGGGATCCAACCTTCTCCATGAATTCGTCAATCCCGCTTGCATCGATGTAAACCTGCTCAGGCCCCTCCATTCCGAGGTGATTCCCGACAAGCTCGAAGAGCCTGGGGGTGAGCGAGTGGGAGATGGGATGCCCTGCAATGCCCCAGTATGCCGGTCCAGTCACTAGTGTCCCTCGCAATAATCAGCAATGAATGTTTCAAATCTTCATATTCCCCGATGGCCGGCCCACACGACCGAAAATAACGGGTATGTATGGCCCCTCCGGGTGCCATGGACAGTGACTTGGACATAGCTCGCGCGGCCGAACCAGAGCCGATTGAGTCAGTGGCCGAACAACTAGGACTTGAGCGCAGTGACCTGATTATGCACGGTCCTCACATAGCGAAGGTCTCATGGGAGTCCCTCTCGAGGGGAAGAAGCTCGCCTAATGGTCACCTAATCCTAGTCACCAGCGTCAATCCCACTCCCTTTGGAGAGGGAAAGACGGTCACGACGATAGGCCTCAATCAAGGCCTCAATCACCAGGGCCACAATGCCTGCTGCGTAATCAGGGAGCCTTCTCTTGGCCCCGTTTTCGGAATCAAAGGGGGAGCAGCTGGTGGTGGATACTCGCAGGTACTGCCCATGGAGCAGATAAACCTCCACTTCACAGGCGACCTCCATGCGATTACGGCGGCCCACAACCTGTGCTCAGCGATACTGGATAACCACCTCCACAGGGNNAACGATCTGGACATCGACACCAATCGGATATTCTGGCCGAGGGTCATCGACATGAACGACAGGACNCTCAGGCAGGTGAGCATAGGGCTCGGGGGCCCTGCAACCGGNGTGACNCGNTCCGAGAGGTTCGACATTACCGCTGCTAGCGAGGTAATGGCAATNNTGTCTCTCNCNAACAGCTACGAGGACCTCNGAAGCAGGCTNGGCAGAATAATCGTCGCAGANTCCAACTCGGGNAGNCCNGTAACTGCCGAGGATCTTGGCGCGGCTGGCTCCATGGCACTTCTTCTCAGGGAGGCAATGCTGCCAAACCTCGTACAGACACTGGAGGGAAACCCAGCGTTCGTTCACTGCGGACCATTCGCGAACATAGCCCATGGCAACTCGTCCATAATCGCGGACGACCTCGCCCTCTCGAGGGCCGACTACGTTGTCACCGAAGCTGGATTCGGTGCTGAGATGGGGGCTGAGAAGGCCCTCCACATCAAGGCACTAGCCTCCGGTGTGCCCCCGAGTTGCATAGTCCTCAACGTAACAGTGCGATCCATGAAGCTCCATGGCGGCGGTTTCGCAGGCGGTGGGGGGGCGCGACCAACCAAGGAGGAGATCGAGACAGAGAACGTCGATGCGGTACGTGCCGGAGCGGCATCTAACATGAGGAGGCACGTCCGGAACCTGGCTACCACATCGGTTCCCGTGGTCGTATCCATCAACAGGTTCCACACAGACACAGACGCCGAGATAGAGGCAATCCGTGAGGAGGCCCTCAAGGCTGGAGCCAAGGACATAGTGCTCTTCGAGGGATTTGCCAAGGGCGGAAAGGGCGCTGCAGATCTGGCAGACGCAGTCGTAGAGGCCTGCTCTCGCCATGAGGAGGCCGGAAGCCCATTCACGCCCGCAGTAGAGCCGGGAATGCCGGCCAAGCAGGCGATCCTGAGGGTCGGGACCAATGTCTACGGAGCCCACACAGTCGACTTGAGCCCTTCAGCAGACGCATCACTCAAGAAGTTCGAAGACTGGGGTTTCGGCAACCTCCCTGTTTGCATGGCCAAGACGCAGTACTCGTTCAGCCATGACAAGAAGGTCCTCGGCGCACCAGTCGGATTCACCCTCCAGGTAAGGGAGGCCAGGCTCAATGCCGGTGCAGGGTTCATAGTGGCCATTTGTGGCTCTATGATGACCATGCCCGGACTACCTACAAGACCAGCGGCCCTTGACATGGACATGGATGAGGACGGCAGGCTAACTGGGGTCTTCGGTTAGGAGTGATGATATGCGCCGAATAAAGCGCTTGGAGGAGGGAGTCCGACTAAGGGTCGAGGACGAGGACGACCTCTGGGTCATAGCCCAATTATGCAGCCCCGCTTCGCTGGTTGGTATGCTCTCCCACCGCAGGGACTCGACCACCGGAACCAAGGAGGATGGAAGGGCCAAGAGCGCAGAGAGGAAGCCGATGTGGATAGTTCTGGAGGTCCATGAGAACTCGTTCCAGTCATTCACGGACAACCTGAGGGTGCACGGAGTCATCACAGAGGCCAAGATCGACATAGGAAGCCATCATACACACGTCATTTCACCCGGTGACGAGGTGGAGATTTCCCGTGAGGGGGGTCTGCCAAAGGCCGATATGAACCTGCTAAAGGAAGCACTAGCAGCTGGATCCAGGGCCAAGGCCGGGCTTATTGTGGTTGAATCCGATGAGGTCCTCATCTTCGAGGTCACAGCAAGGGGAATTAGGGACGTGTCCCAGTTCTCAATGAGGGGCGGCGGCAAGAAGGCGGACGACTCGACGGGGGTCCGTCGTGGTTTCTCCGAGGGCGTCGCCAAGGAGGTCAAAATGGTATTTCCCGACAACATGCCTCTGGTGATATGCGGGCCAGGATTGGCAAGAGAGGCCTTCGAGAAGAATCTAAGGGGCATCGGCGCAAAGAACACCATCACCAATGCCCCCACCTCGATAGGCGGCAGAGCTGCAGCCAATGAGGTGCTGACCGAGGGTGCCGCCGACTCGGTACTCGGGGAGCACGCACTCGTGAAGGAAGTGAGGGCGATAGAGGAGGCCATGACCAGGATGTCGACCGATGGTGCTGTGGCATTCGGGGCAACCCCAATCTCGGAGGCGGCTTCCCAGGGCGCGATAGAGACGCTCGTCATCGTCGCCTCTATGCTGAGGGAAGAAGACAGAAAGTCTGACTGGGAGCCAATAGTTAGGGACGTCGAGTCATCCCGCGGCTCAGTCATACAGGCCTCGACCGACCACGATGCCGGTCAGCAACTCGTTGGAATGGGAGGGGCAATCGCTCTCCTAAGGTGGAAGTTGGACTAGGAACACTCTTCACCGTACTCCTCGGGCATCCATCATGGCACAAGGGGTCGGAATGGCCGCATTCGGCAGGCCAGACAGGACTGACCCAGCATCAAGGGTGCTGAGCCACGCCATCCGTGCTGGCGCAGAGGGAGAGCACATCACCTCCCCCAGAGGCGAGGAATTCCACTCAATGGACCACGGCTCTATAGACTGGAGGAAGGCCCTCGACTCGACCAATTGGCTGATCAACTCATCGGACATCGTTCTCGAGGGCGACTCACCTAGATCGGCTTGGGCAGCTGCGATGACGTTCGCCGAACTAGAGGGGAGCAAAACGGTCATGGTGGTTTCAAGCCCATCGGACCCCCGCCTGATGGAGGAGTCATGGGGCGCGGTGGTTAGCAAGATCAGGCAGATTCACGTGATGTTCATCGACTCGGAAGCAATAGGTGCGATTTCGGAAATTGAGGGTGTTGACCAAGATGCGCTGCTGGGGGAAATCCGGTTGAAGGGAATGGTTCCCATAGTATGCACATATGACCCAATTACGGGAACGGCCAGAGTCGAGCACTCTACGGGCTCGGTCAAAGAAGGGGTGGCCAGAGGGCTCAATCCCGCAGAGTGGCTGTCAGGGTTCCTTTGCAGGCTTCCTGAAACAGGCCCCGGCAAAGAGGGCATCAAAAGAGCAACGGCGACAGAGTAATTCGAGTTCGGGGGCGTTTTTCGACCTAATGGCAGAGACCCCTTTTGAAGGGGCACCCATTCGGCGCGACCCGCGGGGGACTAAGGGATGCCACTCAGACTAGGTCCAGCGGGCGTTCCGCTGTCATGTAAGGGGAGAACTATCGTAGAGGGAATGGACGACATCACATCTCTCGGGCTGGAGGCGATGGAGATTCAGACAGTGAGGCCGGTTCAGCCAAAGCACTTCGATCAATATTGGCAGGCAGGCATTCTTTCATGGGATTCAGGCATCGAAATGAACCTACACGGCCCCTACTATGCAGAACTCCTAGGCAAGCGCAGGGAGAGAAACCGGTCCCTTGCTAAGATGGAAGCCTCAATGCAGGCTGGCAAGGTAATCAACGCGAGGCACCTTGTGTACCACGTAGGCCCATACGGCGAGTATGAGCCTGGGGAAGCGGCCAATGAGCAAGTCGCGAACGTCTTCGCAGGAATAGTGGACAGGGTTCACAGTATCTGGGGCGACCAGGACGAGGACGCATATGCAGCATTCCCGTGGATCAATAAGATGGAGCCATCATTGGTCGGAATAGAGACTTCTGGCCGCCAGGAACTTTGGGGAACCGTGGACGAGGTTCTTGAGGTATGCAACCATGTTGAGGGAACTGTCCCTGTGTTGAACATGGCACACATTCACGCAAGGGGACATGGGAGCATGAGGACTAGCGAGGACTATGCAGAGCTCTTCGACAAGGTCAGAGAGACATACGGGGGTAGCAAGTTCTACTGCCACTTTGCAGGGATTGAGCACAGAATGGGCAACGCACTCCACTACACTCAGATCAAGAAGTCGGATCTGAAGTTCGAGCCATTCGCTGAGTATCTGGCGGAAGAGGGAGACTGGATGGATATCACGATCATCTCCGACTCCCCGCTTCTGGAGCATGACGCCATGTACATGATGCAGCACTACGACAAGGCGAGGCAGCGACTCATGGAGATAAGGGCCCGTGATGAGCGTAGAGTGAAACTAGCCAAGGAACGTGGCTTGACGCCGGAGGAACTAGAGTTGCTAGAGGCAGAGGTCGCAGAGGCACGTAAGAATCTCGAGGAGTTGCCAGGGGCGGAAAAGAAGCAGGGCAAGACCCCTGCAAAGGCCGCAGGTGGCATGATGTCATTTGATGACAAAGCCGACGAAGATGACGTATTCTGATTGGCATCCCTTTCTCAGAAGCCTTGAAGCCACAATCATACTCGCGAGAGTGCTACGGGACTGTAGCTCAGCTGGGAGAGCGCCGCACTGAAGATGCGGAGGCCGCTGGTTCAAGTCCGGCCAGTCCCACCATTTCTCGATGTCAGAGGACTCAGTTGACTCCATCCAGAGTCTCAGTTTGAATGCGGTGTAGTTTGTTTATTCCCACGGTGGCCGCATCGATAAGAGAGTCGAGCTCTTCCCTCGTGTATGTCGCCTCCTCGCCAGTTCCCTGGACTTCGACAAATCCCCCGTCGCTAGTCATGACTACGTTCATGTCGACATCGGCATTGCTGTCTAGGATGTAGTCAAGATCAGTCATCACATTCCCTTCAACCATCCCTACCGACAGGGCGGCCACGTCATTTGTCATCACAGAGTTCTCATGGCTCGCACGCTCATCTGACGACATTTCGGGTGCCGTCCATCCGTTGGACAGCTCCTCCTTGGTGGGCCGCATTTCTAAGGGCAGGCACTCGCCAGAAGCAATCAGCCTGCGAACCGCTAGACGTAGCCCAATATTTGCAGCGGTAATGGATGCGCACCTAGTGCCCCCATCAGCATTCAGTATGTCGCAATCAACTGTGAGTGCGATGGGTCCGAGAGCCTCAAGGTCAACAGCCCCCCTTAGGGACCTAGCAACCAAGCGCTCTATCTCCATGGTCCTTCCCTTGGCCCCGTTCCTCTCCCTTCGGAATCTCGAATCGGTAGATCCCGGAAGTAGTGAGTATTCGGCATGAACCCAACCCCTGTTGGAGTTCCGGGGAAACCATCTGGGGAGAGAGGGTGCCTTGGTAACGCAAATGAGAACGATAGTGTCTCCTTGGCGGTATAGTAGGGATGCGAGAGCATTGGGGGTGAAGTCCAATGTTACGTGTATTTCTCTAAGCTCATCGTTCTCCCTCTCGGTGGAGACATCCCCCGACTTCATCTTCGCCATGCACCCGCGACCGTAGGCCCCTTGTTGAATCATTCGCGCCTGGCATGAGGGGGGCGGAAGGAGTCCACGACTTCTTTATTGGTCTCAATGTACGGTCCACCAATCAGGTCAACACAGTAGGGAACCGCGGCGAACACCTCATCCAGTATCTCTCTTATTGACCGAGGTGATCCGGGGAGGTTGATGATTAGTGAGGACCCCCTTACCCCAGCAATTTGCCTAGATAGTATGCCAGTCGGGACGTATCTCATGGAAATCAACCTCATATGTTCGCCAAACCCTGGTAGAATCCTGTCGCACACGGATTCAGTGGCTTCGGGAGTGACGTCCCTGGGGGCCGGACCAGTCCCCCCAGTGGTAATCACAACTGAGCATCCCTCATTGTCGACGAGCTCCTTAATCGCACCCTCCAAGGCGATCTTCTCATCGGGAACCAGCCTGCGGATGGACTCCCATGGCGAGGAGAGCGCCTCTTCCAGGAATCCCACTATGGCCGGCCCGCTCTTGTCTTCGTATTCTCCTGAACTTGCCCTGTCTGAGGATGTCACTATTCCGAACTTGCACGGAACTCCCGTTGACATGCCCTAGGACGGGGGGCTTCCACGATTAACGCCGCCGGTTGAAATTGGAATTATCGGGGACACCTTCAAGAACCGCCGAGATAAACGTACCCTGCTTGAGGTGATGAAGTGCTGAGTCTTCCCCAAACCGCACACAGGAAAAATCCCCGTGCATCGCCTAGCCCAGCCCCTAAGGGGGCTGACGCTACGTCGACTCGAGTTTACTCAGCATATCGTCAATAGGCGGAGTTGAGAAAATGAGTGATGATGGAAAATATGCTGCACAGGTAGCTATGGTGAAGGAAGAATGCAAGGATGCCGATGAAGGTGAAATAGCCAAGGAATTCAAGAGGTACGAGGAGGAGTTCCTGATACCTCCCGCAGACGCACTAAGGTCTGTCATGAGAAAATTTCAGACAGAAGCAGGGATCGAAGTCACGAAATCGTCCTCACCCTCTACGCAACAGGCGGCAGAGAAGAAGGTGGAGCGTTTCTCGGATCTGAACCCTGACGATAGAAACGTCACCATCGAGGTCGCGGTAATCTCCTACACTCCAAGGATTCAGAAAATGAAATCCGGGGAGGAGAGAAAGATAGCTTTCGGATGGATTGAGGATAACCCTTGGGAGCCTAGTGATAAGAGGGAAAGGTGGGATTACAAGGACTGGGGCGACAAGAGCAAGAATCTGGCACCAGGGTCCATAGTTAGGCTAGAGGGAGTTTCCGTGAATGAATGGAACGACAAGCGGTCAATCAACGTCAATAGCACGTCTCGAGTGACTACCCTGAAGGAGGGTGGACCAGCAGTCCACCAGCCTTCAGACGAACCACTAACCATAGAGAAAGCATCAGCCACGGAGGGCTTTGTCAGCCTTGTCGCAAGGGTAGTTTCCACAAAGCCAGACGTGATAGTGAAGAGGGACGGGTCCGGGCAACTCAATGTCGTCAGAGGGAGGCTTGCAGACTCCACGGGGAGCATTAGCATGCTTTCATGGGCCGATTTCGATCATGAGCCTGGCTCGTTGGTCAGAATAGAGGGCGCGACGATAAGGAGATTCAGGGAAACCCCCGAGGTAAACATCAGTGACTCCACCACCGTGGAGGTCTATCACGACAACTCATTTGCAAGCTTAGATCAGCTTTCCTCTTCAGTGAAGAGCAGCATCTCCGATCTTAGGAATGGCATGAGGGACGTTGAGATAACCCTCCAGGTGGAGTCATGGAGTCAGAGGTCGTTCACATCAAAGGATGGCACTGAGAGAGTTGTGCGAAGTGGCGATGTGATGGATCCAACCGGCCGTTGCAGGTTGACTGCTTGGTGTGACTTCGATCCAAAGCCCGGCGATTTCATCCATCTGAAGGAAGCCCGCGTGCAATCATGGCAAGGCTCCCCAGATCTTGTGATAGACGACATCTCCCAAGCCACAAACCTGGACAACCCTGCTTGGGACCAGATTGACCCAGAGGATCACTGGGTCAATGTAGACCTCACTGAGTTAGTGGGAGGCGGGACCAGGAGGGGAATAAGGACCAGTGGGACGATAGTCTTCGTCACCAACGACTCTGGAATAATCGAGAGGTGCCCAGAAACTCTGCCCGATGGAAATAGAAAATGCAGGAAGAGGCTAAGAGATGGAAGTTGTATTGATCATGGTGCTCAGAGGGGGGAAGAGGACTTGAGAATCCGACTCGTCCTGGACAACGGGGTGTCGAACGTTTCTTTACTGCTATCGAAAGAACCAGCGGAGGCCTTCCTCAAGATGTCACAGGCGGACGTAGCGGAGAAGATTTCCAAGGATGGCCAGGAGTTGTTCCTGACGTCCATAAGGGAGGAGTCTCTTGGCAGGAACGTCTCAGTTAATGGCTTAGCTCTCATTGACGATCAAGGTGCAATGATACTTGCCGACAGCGCGACCTTGGATAGCACTCCTGCCTCGGATGCAGCCAATCTAGTAATGCAGAAGTGGGGGGTGGCACTATGATGGAGGGCCAGAGAAGGGTCAGGCAAAGCGCGATTAGGATGCTTGCAAGAGAGTACTCCGACTCTTCCTTGACAGAGGTCGGAGTAGGCGAATTCGACCCGTCTTTCGTAGTCACTAAGCTAGGAGCAAGAATCAACAGAGCACTAGTTGGAGGGGTAATAGACAGGATGGAAAGGAGAGATGGCGACAATGGCCCAAGCTATTCCGGTTCACTCAGGGATCCAACTGGCAGCCATGTATTCAATATCGCTCCATTCCAGCCAGAGCTCCATGCAGATGCCGAGGAACTTCTTGCAAGGTTCGAGTCCGGCGATAGATTCCTGATGATACTGGTAGGGCGCTCTAGGTGGTTCGAACAAGAGGATGGGGGAGTATTCATGTCCCTTAGGGCCGAACAGTTCACAGTTTGCGACAAGGAGACTTACTCGATGTGGCTAGTCGATGCTGCAGACTCCACCCTTCGTAGATTGGATGCGTTCGAGAAGTCAATCGGTATCGACCCAGATCAAAATTCCATGGAGGGAGCAGGCGTCCCCTCAGACCTAATCAAGGGACTTATAGCGGCCCGGGAACACTACCCAGAGTTCGACAGCGAGAACTATCAAGTCGGAGTGCTTCAAGCGCTATCCGCCGCCTCGGGGAGATCCAATCTAATCCAAGAAGCCCCTGAACCCTCTGGTGATTCAGGCCACGAAGGGAATGATGCAGAATCAGGTGCAACTGCTCCAATAGAGCCAGCGGGCGACCTGCATGGGACAATCATAGCGACAATCAAAGCTAGAGACTCTGGAGAGGGTGTTGAGTACGACTCAATTATACTCTCTTGCGTAGAATCCGGCTTCTCGAGAGAAGATGCGGAAGACGCTCTGGAGAGCCTTAGGGACATAGATGGAGCAATTATCGAGCCAAGATTTGGCTTCTTCAGAATTCTACCGACTAGTTAGAATCAGGCCTTTCTAGGACTCTCTGGGCCCCTCGCATCGTTTCCTTGATCCTGGTCCTAGATGTGCTGCTAACCACTTCCTCGCGAAGCGTGTTCCTGGACTGCTCCATCCCAAACTCCCCCAATCTGGCCCCCTTTATTTCCGCCATGTCCGTGGCAACCCTCGACATTCTAGTTCTGACTGCGTCATCTTCTACCGGCCAGCCTCTCCTGATTGCTAGTCTCAGGATCAACTCCTTCTGAGCTTCACCCCATCTGCCGCCATGACCTCTGAGGATGGTTCCGACCATTCTTTCCAGGTCGCTAATCTTGGATACCACGAACTTAAGGTCGGTTTGAACGCCTTGATCAAGCCTCTCAGCACCCAATATTATGGCATCTGCAGCATCTTCGAGAACTGCTTGAGGGGGAATATCATGGAAGTTAGAGTCAATCTCCAATGGGTATTCTTCAGCAGAAACACTCTCATCTCTCGTATATTGGTCGCCCCTTTGCTCTACGGCATCTGGAATCCCGTTTCTTCTGAGGCTCCTCTTTATCCTGCCCCATCCATTCAGCTGATTGGTCAATACTCCAGCGACTCTCCCCATCAGAATGGTTCGGTTGCCCGTGAGTGGACTTTCGAGTCTCACACACATCTCATGCAGGTCGTCCCTATCCATCTCAGCGAGTTTTTCTATCGTCATTCTCCTGGAGTCGAAGTTCAGATGGAGCCATAGGCGCTGCCTCCTTTCTCTCTGCGAACCAGAAGACTTGACTCCGAAAATCTTCAGTACTTCTCCCAGATCTTTATGGGACATGGATTGGATTCCATCCCATGAAAGATCAAGGTCGGGAAGTACCAGATGGTGAATTAGTCTAGCCCGTATGACTTCCACGGACCCACTCTTCGAGATGCCCAGTTCCTCGGCCCTTTCCCTGAGCTCGACCAGCCTACCCCTGTAGAGGGTGTCCAGCACATACATGTCGTAATCCATAGTGCTCTCAAACTGTCTCCGACATCTCTACATGATATCGCTTGCGTGTCCAGAGGAGTTGGAATACGTATTTTACGCATCCCGCTTAATCTTCCAGCGTGATGAATGACGGAGTGTCCGGATCTGTGTGGAAATCCTTCGGAACATCCCTGGAAGTCTCCTTGAGCAGTATTTCCCAGTCACGCAATGAGGCTATCGTAGCCCTCTCAATGTCAGAGTGCCTGACTACTCTGTGCATTCCAACTGTCTTCTTCCCATTCTTGGAAACAAACTCGATCCTGAACTCGACGTGAACCTCGTCCTCAATGACATCTCCGTCAGGATTTTGACAGACCTGTTCAAGAAGCAGGTCGCGGGTATTCTCCGCCTGTTTAATCAGGGACCTAACTTGCCTATGCCTGACCAATATGCCAGTCTTTTCCAGCATGTCTTCATCCAGAGAACCAATTAGGTTGTCATGCACCCACCAAGACGTCTCCCCCTCCTTCTCAGAGATTTGTTCCGAGATGCTAACGGGAAACATCCTCCTGGCGATCAGGACTATCAGATCCGAATAGGGGAGGGGCAGGAAACGGGGTTCTCCAGCATTCTGTGGGTCTGGGAGGAGTGAATGCCTCCTGCTGACCAAGCCAGCCTCCTCGTAAACTCCCCTTTGAGTGACAAATCCATCAATCTCCCCCGAATCCCTGAGCTCCTCCATCCACCTAACCGAGGAAACTGGGTCTCCAGGGGGGGCGTCCTTTCCAGAAATTGCTGAGTACGCCCCTGGATCAAGAATCCTGATTCCCTTCCTTGCTCTCCTAAGCTGCCTCCTGACCAACTTCTGACCGCACAGTATGATTGCAGACTTGGGTTGATACTGCAACTTGTTGTCAGAGACTAGAATCGAATAGGGTCTTTGAGGTGTCCTGGCTCCAACGATTTCCAGTCCCGCTTGCAGAATCTCCAGCCTTCTTCCATGGATTAGAGAGGCCGGGACGGCTAAGACGTCGGCCTCTCCAGAATCCAACATGGAAAGGCCACTGTCAAGATCCCCAACTTCTAGGCACTCTACTTCCATCTCCGGGGCATTGCCTGAATTTAGGAAATTGGCGAAATTATTGGATACGGAACACCCAACTGTGTCCAACATTGCAAGGAGTAGTTGTTCCGTCATCGCATCCACCTCTAGGGAGGGAGCACGCCTTGTGCCCGTACGGGCCGCGCGCACACTTGTTGATATATGCGACCCTATTCGAGAAGCCTGAGGGACATGGCTTCGAAACTATCAGTCAAGCGAGGCTTGAACAGTAGATTGAACCTCTTCGAGGAAGAATTGGAGGCATTGGTCCAAGAAGCAACATTGTCTGCGGAGTCCCCTGCAATGTCTCTGGCTAGGGGCGTACTTCTGTCCGGTGGAAAGAGGATTAGGCCCCTGCTCGCCATTCTTTGTTATGAGGCCGCAGGAGGAAAGGACGTAAACGACGTAATGAACCTAGCCTTGTCATCCGAGCTGATTCACACGGCTACCCTCATTCACGACGACATCTACGACCAGTCTCGATTCAGGAGAGGGAGGCCAACCATCCACTCCTCCCACGGTCTACCTCATGCGATTATCGCTGGTGACTACCTATTCGCGTTGGGGTTTGCGAAAGGGGGCACCTATGACTTAGATGTCGTGGATCTAATCGCAAGTGGATGCACCAACGTCGCTAGGGGGGAGTTGCAGCAGTTTGACCACATAGGCGATCTTTCCACTACTCCCGAGGACTACTACTCCATAATCGATGGAAAGACAGTGGCTCCGTTTGCTACGGGCGCGAAGTGTGCCGCCCTAGTCGCTGGGGCTTCTGCCGAAATAGCTGATTTGATGTTTGACTTCGGAACCGAGTTCGGGAGGGCGTTCCAGTTAGTTGATGACCTCCTCGATCTAACTGGTGACTCCGAGATGGGCAAGCCAAAGGGTACGGATGTCCATGAGGGAAAGATGACACTCCCCTTGATACATGCACTGACCACTCTTCATGGCACTGAGAGGGAGCAGCTAGCCGATGTCCTGAACAATTTTAGTGATGATAGGTGGAACGAGTTGCACTCTTTGCTGGAAATTTCCAACTCCTTAGGTTATGTAGAACAGCTTATCCGGAATCACGTAGATAGATCCCAGGAAATACTGTCTTCTTTACCACAATCCGAAGCTAGAGATCTCATGTCGGAAGTGGCATTGGTATCGAAGAAAAGAAGGATTTGAATCGCAGGGATAGCATGTCAGATGGCGATGCCGACTGGGATGTGATTGTGATTGGCGGTGGGCCCGCTGGGTCGACAGTAGCAAGATACGTTGCAGAGGGCGGACATAGGGTATTGGTGATGGACAGCAGAGATTCGATAGGTTCTCCCTTGCAGTGCGGAGAGCTCGTTCCCTCCAATGATGAGATGAGGAGGCTCTGCCCCGATGTACCGGATATCGACGACTTACTTCAGACGCCAGAAGATGCGATATCCATGAGAACGAGGGAGATGCACATAGTTCCCCCCTCCGGTCGTCCTCTGAAGTACCAGTTCGAGGGACTAATGCTCAACAGAGTCGCCCATGACGAGTGGTTAGTTGAATTGGCATCTTCCAAGGGGGCCAATTATCTGACTGGAGCGCACGTGGAGTCGATTTCCGGAGAGTCCGTATCGCTGAGGGACGGCAGAAAGTTCACAGGCAGGGTCATTGTTGGGGCAGGCGGCCACAATGACCCACTCAGAAGGGACCATTGGGACGAGTCCGGACTAAAGATACCCATCAAGTTCGTACTCATGGATGGAGACTTTGGAGAGGCGGTCGAGTTGCACTTCGGCTCGATGGCCCCAGGGGGTTATGCATGGGTATTCCCCAAGGAGGGGGGAGCGAACATAGGGGTGGGAATTCAGAAGAAATTCTCGAAGGGCAAGTCACTCAATATCTTCACCGACGATTTTGTTGGAAGGTATGGCGGTCAGGCCACATTCAGCGGTGCTGGCTCTCTCCCAATGTCAGGGACAATAGACACCTTCGTGAAGGGAAACTATCTGTTAGTGGGGGATGCCGCTGGAATGGTCCTCCCGAGTAACGGAGCAGGCATCACAATCGCGATGATAGGTGGCAGGATAGCAGGACAAACGATTGTCAGGCACCTGGATCACGAAACTCCACTAACGGATTATGAGGTAGAGTGGAATCGACAGATGGGAAAGGTGATGGGAAACTCGAAACTTTCTTTCCGGTTGGGGAGTCTAATTCTAAGGCTCCCTGATTGGATGATAAACATGGCATTCAATCGCCTGACTAAGGCCCTTGTATGGCGCTCCGTAACCTGTAGGAAACTGTTGTTCTGAGGGCTTGCTCAGTCATGGTTTGGTTTGGTGGCTTCCCAGATTGTCGCCATCCCAGGGAAAATCACCTTTGACTTGACATCCGAGAATCCCTGCTCCTCGATCATCCTGACGTAATACTTGGTGGTTCCGAAGCTTGAGTATGTCTTGGTCAGCCACTTCCAGGGGTGATCTCCAGACTTGTATATCATCCTGGCATATGCGCTGACGTACGTCCTCATCCACAGCCATCCCAGAAATCCGTGGAACCCATTCATCTTGGCAGGGTCAATAATCACAATCTTCCCTCCTGGCTTGAGGACCCTCAGGGACTCCGATAGCCCCCTCCTCTTGTCGTACCAGTCTCTGAATGAGAAAAGCGAGCAAACGGCATCGAAAGAATCGTCCTCGAAGGGTAGCTCCTCAGCAGTCCCTTCGACGAAGGTTGCAGGGGAGTCGCCTCTGGATGAGCGAGAGGAGTTCACTCTCGGCTCCGCAACCCTGATCATTTCCGGAATAGGGTCCAAGCAGAAGAGTTCGCCCCCCTCGACATCTTCAGCAAAGCTTCCAGGGCCACACCCTATCTCCAGTAGTCGGCAATTCTCAGGTAGCCGTCCCCTGACCATGCGACGCCATCTGGAGACCTGTCCGAGAGTGGCAATTCGATTCACCCGGTCGTATACTGGGATGGTGGCCTCTAGGTTTCTCTGGAGCTCGGCCCAGTCCTCGTCCCCTATCCTCTCGCTGTCCACGAACTACCCGTCATGCGGCCTGTATTTGGAGGGTTCCCGAAACGCCTCTCTTTGCATCCATATCTTGCTTCGGTGATAGTCACAAGGTTACCATCATAAACTCCACAATGTTCGCCGATGCACCGTAGGTGCTGTTAATGGGCAGAGAAGACGTACTCCATGCCATAAGAAAGGCTGAGAATGATGCAAGAAACACCGTCTCAAAGGCAGAGTCTGATGCCTCGGAGATTATCTCCAAAGCGAGACTCGCCGCCACCGAGATCGTTCAAGAGGGCCGCTCAGAGTCAGAAGCGAGTAGCCAGGGTCTGATATCCGATGCCAGGGCCTCTGCAGAGGCAGAGGCGAAGAAGGTATCAGATCAGGGAGACTCGTCGATAAAGTCGATACACAAGGGCAGTGATGGGAACAGAACAGCAGCTGTGAAGACGGTACTGGATGCTTTCAGATCCTAGATTAACAAGGAGGTCCTCAGATGTCACAGGTCAACACCCAGCAGATGGGGAGACTTGTTGCTGCAGGAAGCATAGAGAATCTGGATGAGGCAGTCAACGCTCTCGCACGATTAGAGGCACTCCACATCATCGACTATGACGGCTCTGAGGACGGCTTCTCGTTGGGTTCACCTAATCCATCCTCGGAGGATGTTGGTAAGGTGCTGGTGAGAGCACGTTCGGCCGCATCGATAATTTCAACTGATGGCCCTGACAATCCAGTTCCTCAGGCACCGGTTAGGAAGAGCCTGTCAGACGAACTCCCCTCCAAGATAGACGAACTCCTGCAGGCAAGTTCGAGAATTGACGACCTGGAAAATGAGATTTCTGCCCTCGAAGAGGAGATGGGCGGACTTTCAATGGTGGCACCCCTGGGGATAGACATCGAACTACTCGGGGGATATGACTCCGTTTCCTCATTTGTTGGAACCGTTACAGATACAGACGCCGCGGCCGCAGCAGTGGGCCAAGGAGGAATCCTCTTCCAAGCGAAGAAGGGAAATCAGAACATTGTTGCCGCCTTCGTTCGTTCGGAGGAATCCCAGTCAACCGCTTCATCACTAGAATCAGCGGGTTTCGAGTCATTGGCCCTTCCAGAAGGAAGCGGCTCGGCCTCAGAGAGGCTAGAGAAAGCATCCTCCGCGAGAGACGTATTAGTGAGTGAGAAAAACGAACTAATGGAGAAAATCGCCGCATGGGAGAAATCCAACGGAGAGATGCTTGCCTGCGGCCTCGAAGTTCTTGAGAGGGATCACGACGTACTCACAGCACCCGTTAGAATCGCCGTTTCGGAACATGCTTTCGTATTGGACGGATGGCTAGTTATGGGTCGCGCCGATGAGGTGCAGAAGGAACTCAAACAAGTATGCCTCTATACGGAAGTAACTCCATTTGAGATGGAAGCGGGAGGGGGCGGACATGGACATTCGGACCATGATCACCACCAAGAAATGCCACCAATCGCATTCCAAGACAGGAACACTAGCAAGCCAATGGAACTACTCACTGATGCAGTCGGGCGGCCCGCATACGGGAGGATAGACCCTACAGTTTTCATGCTGGTGACCTATCCAATATTCTTCGGAATCATGCTAGGGGATATGGCATACGGCCTGATTACAATGGGGCTGGGAATCATGCTAATACAAAGATCGGGTACCAACGAGATGCTCAACTTGGGGGGAAAGTTTCTGATGTACATAGGGGTTGGAACCGTTGTATTCGGTTACTTATACGCCGAATTCGCCGGTTGGGAAATCTTCCCTCATCATGGAAGCAATCCTGCCGAGGCTCTTCAGTTCCTCTACCCAGCTATTGACCAAGGGGCATATCACGTCTGGAGCGCCTCATTCCCACTGGGGATAGAGTTGGCTTTCCCCTTCCACAGGGTGGTCATGGTAAGCGATCACGGGAATCTAGAGCACCTAATCCTGCTCACGATATATCTTGGCGTAATACATGTCTTCCTTGGATTGATTATCGGATTCCGCGACATCATGCTATACGGGAATGGTCATGGAGGAGTGGGATTCATCTGCGCCTTCTTCGAGAAAGGAGTGTGGATGGTCCTCCTGGTTGGGGGGTTCCTCTTCGCCTACGGTTTCCTAGGTCCCTCGGACGCTGAGTGGATGCTGATGCCAGGAGCGGTGATTTGCGTCTCGGCCACTGTGATGCTAATGTGGACCTTGTACAACTACCATGGAGTCCCCTTCCCGATAAACATTGGATTGGCGCCCATTGAGGCGGTCGGCATGATGCCTACAGTGATCTCCTACGTCAGACTATTCGCCGTGGGAGTCGTGGGCGTCAAGATAGCCGAGACTGGAAACGAGAAACTATTCTCTCCCATGATGGATATCATTTCCGATGGTGGCCAGGCTTGGATGATCCCAGTCCTATTCCTAGGTTGGTTGGCAGTGCAGTTCTTCGCATGGGGGCTCGGTGTTTTCAGCCCCAACATCCACGCAGCGAGGTTACACTTTGTAGAGTGGATGAGGCAATATTACGATTCAAGCGGGGAGGAGTTCAGGCCATTCGGCCTGCGCTCTAGATTCGTGGAGGTAGATTAGATCAGATTCCAAGCCTAGGCTTGAAAGAAAAATGGAGGAAAAAAGAATGAACAACAGAAACACAATGAAAGGAATGAGCGCCCTGATGGCCCTATTCTCGTTTGCAATGATTGCATCCGTGGTATCGGCCGCAGAGGGAGACACAACCACCGCACACTGGGACGCAGCAAAGCTCGGAGCTGGCATAGCTCTCGGTCTGGCGGGCGTCGGTACTGGATTGAGCCAGGGACCTATCGGAGCAGCAGCAGTGGGAATGATTGCTGAGGACTCCAGTAAGTTCGTTACTGGACTAATCTTCACAGCTCTACCTGAGACTATCGTTCTGTTCGGATTCCTTGCACTATTCCTGCTCTAAGCAGGTTTGCGAGGCCGAGGGACGAATTATTGACGTGAGGTTAGAAGAATGACATTAGATGCTTTAGCGGCCGAAATCGCCAGTCAGGCGAAGGCCGAAGCTAAGTCAATCATCGAGGCTGCCAAGGCAGAGGCCAAGCGCATCGAAGACGATGCCAAGGCAGAGGCCGCCACAGCTGCTTCAGAGGCGGAAATGCGAGCATCACGAGACAGTGAGCAGCTTTCCGTGGAGGTCGTGGCATCGGCAAGGCAGGCCAATCAGAAGAGGGCGTTAATCGCGAGAAGGGAAGAACTAGACTTGACATGGGGATCAGTAAGGGAACAAGTTGCTTCACCGGACTTCAAGGGACGTTCTGAGCTGATAGCAGGTTTACTGAAGGAGGCCGGGGGGGCCGACTCGGATATGGTAATGAGGCCCGTTTCCACGGATCGCAAGGCCCTTTCATCATCCAATTTCCAAATGGGGGATGATATTGACGGGCTCGGCGGTTTTGTCCTAGAGTCAAAGGATGGATCAATGGTTCTAGATTACCGCTTTGATAGTCGCTTAGAGGCTGCTTGGAAGGCAAGTCTCGGCGCGGTTAATGCAGCACTTTTTGGAGAGTAATTGAGGCGATATAATGGCAAGTATGGCAAATGGTCGTTCGAACCTATACAATGCCGCAGCCCGGGCCAAGGCCCGAAAGGCAGCATTGATCGATACGACTAGAATGCGCCAGCTTCTCCAACAAGGTCCAGAATCAATAGGGGTCAGCATAGGTGAGTTGGGGTACAGGGCAGAAATGGACATGTACGCCTCCAGGATGAGTGGGGCAGATGCCGTTGAGGCAGCCCTTTTCCATAACATGGACAATGACCTGTCGCAGGTACTGCGATTTTGCCAGGGACATCTCCGTTCTCTAGTCGCTATCTACGTCGAGAGATTCGACTACGAGAAGGCGAAGACCGTGCTACGTGCGGTAAACGGAGGTGCTTCAGACGAGCTGATAGAGACTCAGATACTGCCATCAGAGAATCCAAGAAACGCCTCGTGGTTGCAAATTGTCAGAACCACGGAGGGCCTCACTGAGGCCGTGGAAGCAATGTCTGGCACTTCTTGGGGACGGATCCTCTCCAAATTGGACGGTGAACCAAATTTGGAGGATTACGAGAATGCACTCGACATGCAATACTTCTCAGATGCCCTGAAGGCAGTTAAGGGAAGGGATGGCAGCCCCAGGTTACTAAGATACTTGAGAATGGAAATTGACCACAGGAATGTGATAAATCAATTCCGAGGTATCCGTCAGGCAATGTCCCAGGAAAAACGATCCTCCATCGTTATCCCTGGNGGCAAGATTGATCCNGCAACTATGAGGCAAGCATCACAGGCAGAGACGGANGAGGAACTAATNGAGTCACTCCGNAGGAGNGGNTCATTNGATGANACNGGCTTNGAAGAGGCCATGTCTGAGTCCAAGAAGATCGGTTCACTGGANCCATATGCTGAACTCATGTCGCATCAAAGGCATGCGATGCTGAAGAGATTCTCTCANCTCAGCCCAGTCTCTCCTTTCCCCGTTATACATTACATNGAGTGNAAGGCACTNGAAGTTAGAAACCTAAGACTGCTNGTGCGCGGCAAGTCTGTGGGCCTCCCAGATGAGGTAATTGAAGCGCATTTGGATTACTGAGGTGAGTAGATGGAAATAGCAGTCGTAGGTCCGCTCGAATTCACTCTCGGATTCCAGTTAGCGGGTGTGAAGAATCTTCACAACCCCGCTGATCACGAGGAGATGGCCGATATTATCCGGTCCCTTCTCGGCCAGACAGAGATAGGAGTCGTCGTCGTAGACAACTCCGATCTAATCATTCTCCCGGAAAGATTGCGGATGCAGATCGCCGAGAGCGTCACTCCCACAGTGTTGGGAATAGGGACAGAGGAGGACAATACCCTCCGTGAATCCATCAAGTCGGCTCTAGGAGTAGACCTTTGGAAGTAGAAAACAAGAATCAAAAATAATGGAAGTGAAAAAATGAGTGAAGAGAATGGAGTAATTTACCGGATATCCGGGCCAGTGGTAACAGCAATTGGAATATCGCCTAGAATGTACGAGGTCGTTAGAGTAGGACATGAGGGTCTGATGGGCGAGGTAATCGAGTTACACGGAGAACAGTCAGTTATACAGGTCTACGAGGAGACGTCTGGAATCAAACCGGGCGAACCCGTCGTTAGGACTGGTCAGACACTGTCCGTGCAACTTGGGCCCGGACTCTTGACTCAGATCTACGATGGAATCCAACGCCCACTTCCCAAGTTGGAGGAGACCATGGGCGTCTTCATCACCAGAGGAGTCGATGCAGACGGCCTTGATTTGGAGAAGAAATGGGACTTCAACGCCACTGCGAAGAAAGGTGACGAGGTCAGCTCCGGACAGGTAATCGGAACAGTACAGGAAACCGAGACCATCGAACATCGGGTCATGGTCCCACCTAACGTCTCAGGGAAGGTGAAGAGCATCAAGTCAGGGACATTCAACATTACCCAACCAGTCTGCACTCTTGACGATGGGACAGAGATAGCAATGATGCAGGAGTGGCCGGTCCGCTCTCCAAGGCCATTCGTTCAGAAGTACGCTCCTGACGTGCCCCTGATTACGGGCCAGAGAATACTCGACTTCCTTTTCCCACTCGCCAAGGGGGGAACTGCGGGAATCCCCGGCCCCTTCGGATCAGGTAAAACTGTCACTCAGCAGCAACTAGCGAAGTGGTCCGATGCACAGATCGTGGTTTACATTGGATGCGGAGAGAGGGGCAACGAGATGACGGAGGTTCTCGATGAGTTCCCACATCTAATAGACCCAAATACAAACAAGCCACTGATGAACAGGACTGTGATGATAGCCAATACGTCCAACATGCCCGTGGCTGCTCGGGAGGCTTCAGTGTACACTGGAATAACCATAGCAGAGTACTTCAGAGATATGGGGTATAACGTGGCTCTTATGGCAGACTCCACCAGCAGGTGGGCGGAAGCAATGAGGGAGATTTCTTCCAGACTCGAAGAGATGCCAGGTGAGGAAGGATACCCTGCTTACCTATCAAGCAGGCTCGCCGAGTTCTACGAGCGCGCAGGTAGGGTCAGGACACTTGCCGGAGACGACGGCTCAGTCTCTGTTATCGGGGCTGTTTCTCCGCCAGGGGGGGACATTTCGGAACCTGTAAGCCAGGGGACCTTGAGAATTGTCAAAGTTTTCTGGGGTCTAGACGCTGGATTGGCCAGGCAAAGACACTTCCCTGCCATTAACTGGCTGAGTTCTTACAGTCTGTACCCACAGGCGCTTGATCAGTGGTACCGGGACAACATCGCATCTGACTTCCCCGAAGTAAGAACGGATATCAGCACCCTTCTACAGGTTGAGGCAGAGCTTCAGGAGATCGTTCAGCTGGTGGGTTCAGACGCACTCCCTGTTGATCAGCAACTCACTTTGGAAGTTGCGAGGATGATTAGAGAGTTCTTCCTCCAGCAGAACGCTTTCCACGACGTCGACACATTCAGTGACCTAGATCTCCAGTACCACATGGCAAGAGCGATCCTCTCCTTCCAGGAGGAAGCAAAGAAGGCCATAGCTGGAGGGGCACAATTGGAGGACGTTGTCAACGTTCCAGCCAGGACTGACCTAATGAGGGGTCGTTTCGAGAAGGGTTACGACAAGAGGATAGGGGAACTGGTGACTGAAATGGGGCAGCAGATTGCTGCTAGTATGGAGGCCAACTGAGAGGTGATATCATGAGCGGAAAAGAATACAGAACAATAACTGACGTAAAGGGTCCACTAGTGTTCCTAAACAAAACAGAACCAGTTTCATTCGGCGAGATCGTTCAACTTCGCCTTAGCGACGGTTCAATGAAGAACGGACAGGTTCTCGATACCTCTGATGACCAAGTAATCGTGCAGGTATTCGAAGGAACGTCATCGGTTGACAGGCAGACCGGCGTAAAATTCCTCGGGGACGTCTTCAAGCTCCCTGTTAGCAAGGGTCTGATTGGAAGAATCCTAGACGGCGCGGGAAGGCCCAGGGATGGAGGCCCCGAAATTGTCGCCGATGAAATGGCAGACATCATCGGTGCAGCAATTAATCCGTATTCCAGACAGAGCCCAGAGTCTTTCATCCAGACTGGGATTTCAGCTATAGACGCATGCACGTCACTTGTTAGGGGGCAGAAACTCCCTATCTTCAGTGCCAGTGGGTTGCCTCACAATGACATAGCACTACAGATTGCTAGACAAGCAAAGTTGGTGGGTAGCGACGACGATTTCGTGGTTGTTTTCTGTGCAATGGGGATAACGGCAGAAGAGTACAACTTCTTCGTCCACGATTTGGAGAGAACAGGCGCATTGGAGAACGCGGCACTCTTCGTCAATCTGGCTGACGACCCAGCGGTCGAGAGGCTAATCACCCCAAGACTCGCACTAACTGCAGCCGAGTATCTGGCCTTTGAGCACGACTACCACGTACTGGTCATTTACACAGACATGACAAACTACTGCGAGTCTCTAAGACAGATTGGTGCAGCAAGAGAAGAGGTCCCAGGACGTAGGGGGTATCCCGGTTACATGTACACAGACCTAGCAATGCTTTACGAAAGAGCGGGATTGGTCAAGGGCAAGAAGGGTTCAATCACCCAGTTCCCAATTCTGACAATGCCGGGCGATGACATAACTCATCCAATTCCCGATCTGTCGGGATACATCACAGAGGGACAGATAGTTATCTCTCGTGAGCTCCACCAGAAGGGAATATACCCGCCAATCAACGTTCTACCCTCTCTATCTAGGCTAATGAACGCAGGTATAGGGCCAGGAAAAACGAGAGAGGACCACAAGTCGGTTTCTGACCAACTTTACGCCGCATACGCACAAGGCCGGGAGTTGAGGGGTCTAGTTGCGATCGTGGGAGAAGACGCGCTTAATGAGAGAGATCTGCAACTGCTAAAGTTCTCCGATATTTTCGAGGATCAGTTCTTGAGACAAAGTAGAGACGAAGATCGTTCGATAAATGAGGGAACACTAGATTTGGCGTGGGACCTACTTTCAAATATCGACACTAAGTATCTGGTCAGACTAGACCAGAAGTGGATTGACAAGTACCATCCAACGGACAGAAAGGACTCGGAAGAGGAATAATTACTCGGGAGGTGATTGAAACATGGCTCTAGACATCAAGCCCACCCGGTCAGAGCTGATCAATCTGAAGAGGAGAATCAAGCAGACATCTAGTGGCTACAACCTACTCAAGATGAAGAGAGACGGGCTCTTTCATGAATTCAGAACACTTCTTTCTGAGATGATAGCTGCCAGGGAGGAATTGGTTGGGACTTACAGAGAGGCCCTTCAGGCAATCAGCCTAGCTTCCTCCATAGAGGGCGGACTATCTGTGAAGAGTGCTGCTATAGCGGCGTCTAAAAGACCAGAGGTCACCGTTTCTAGGAGGAACATTATGGGAGTGGTGGTGCCTAAAGTGGACGGAGAGAATCTGAAACTGTCCATGGAGGACAGGGGTCTTGGGCTAGTCGGCGGTTCTCCATACATAGATGAGGCGGCCGACTCTTACTCCTTACTTATTGAGAAGGTAGTCAAGGCAGCCGAGATGGAGGCGACCCTGAAGAGGCTACTTGAGGAAATAGAGGCTACTAAGAGAAGGGTTAACGCTCTAGAATTCAAGGTCATACCAGAGATGAAAGAGGCACAGGCCTTCATCCAATTGCGCCTCGAAGAGATGGAAAGAGAAGAAACATTCAGACTCAAGAGATTCAAGAATAAGTGAGGAGGTATTCGCTCTCGTAGAGAGCGAGGGGTCAAAACACACCACTTCTGGCACTAACTGTGAGTGAGGCGCAGCCGACCCCAGCAAGACTCGTTTTGGACAATGAGACATGGGGCCATAGGGATCTGGCCGAGGTAATCGCCTCGAGGTATTTCATTCTCGGAGATGACGAGATGGGCTTCGCCTCATGGGGCGTGAAGGGACTCAATGGAAACGACGAGAGCGACTGTCTAGTGAGGCTGAATGAGCACCTCGCCCCGCTCGGAATGATCGGTGTAATGGATTTGGGAAATCCGCCTGTCCTATCAATCTCAGAGCTTCCCAGCCGTGTACCGGTATTGCCGAAGTGGCAGCAATCAGCAGTCTGGCTCGCCATGTTTTCATTCATGACGATGGCAGGTGTCGGACTAATATCCCGGAATAGTCCGGAAACGGTATTTGGAATCGATGTTCTTTCACAGGCCGCCCTTACATTCTCTCTGCCACTCATCGGGGCAGTCGCTCTTTCTAGTGAAGTTAGGAAGCTAGTTGCAAAGAGCCACGGAATCATATTGAAGGGACTTTTCCCCCTGGGATTCCCCCTCGCTGATGCAGTCTGGCCATTCGGTTTAGCTGGATTACTCCCGCAGAATCGACCAGATCAAGTGCCATATCCCAACAGAAGGGCATTAGCACACATCGAAATTTCTGCTCCGCTGGTGACCTTCTTCTGCGGGGTTTTCCTGTCAATAGTAGGACTGAGCCTCACCTCGAGCAGCCCTCCTGGTCTGAATTCATCTCCATTGGTAATATCTGCAAATCCAATATTGGAGATAATTTCCACCTCATGGCTTGGCGAGGATTTGGATGTGAGGCTGCAGTGGTTGCACCCAACTGGGGTGGCTGGACTGGGCCTTTGCGTGGTGTCATGGATAATGCTGATGCCAATACCTGGATTTCCCGGGGACCACTTAATGCATGCCATACTTGGTCCAGATAGGGTTCTAGCAGAAGAAAACCAGACATACATTTTCGCATTCACTCTAGTGGTCATGGTATTGGTTTTCTCAAGTGAGACTTGGGTGCCCTGGCTATTCCTGGCCGCCCTCGCGACTTGGAGGAGATTCAGTCCCAATCCTGTCCTTGACCCATTCGTCGTGGACGAGCACACAGGGCTTGATGACTTGTCAAGAAATAGAATTGTGGCAGTAATTCTAGTCATGCTGATGTCGGCCTTTCCCGGAATCAACGGTGCTTACCACCTATCAGATTGGGATGAGGGACTTTCAACCGATTCATGGCCGTTGTTTGTTACCTTCCAAGATGGGGAGTCTCACATCGAACTCATCCTAGAGCCAGAGGGAGTCTTGCCGGTTTCAGGCTGGCTACAGGTACGCATAGAGGGCCCCTATTCATTCTTCCAAATAGATTCGAACTGCTTCGAACAAGGAAGTGGTCAGATGTTACACACCAACAACTCGTTGTCCGAATACTCCCCGGGAGTTTGTAGGTTCGATGAAGTCTCCCGCGCGTCCCCCGGTATGCTGAACATCACTCTGAAGCAGGATTCATCAACAAATCTCGAATTTCAGACTTTCAGACTAGTAATACTTGTTGATGTAGCCAATCATGTCTCCGAGCACAGTATTGTGTTCAGCCCCTCCGAGACAACCTCATCGGTAGATCCACTATGGATAATGGTGGAGGACACGGAAACTCCTAGGATTTGCACTGAGTTAAGGGTGGTGGAAGGTGACCATGTCAACCTTTCAATGTCGTCGCCTTTCTGGTACTTCGAGAATGATACGTCCCTCGGTCCCGGAACACACGATCTATGTTTGAGGGGCCACGAAGGGGCAATGCAATCACTACCAAAGCCCTCTCCAATTTACCAGTCAGGACCTGAAATAATACTCTCCAGAGAGAACCTTTCAGATAGCCACTTGGTAATGTCCATAGAGGGAAGCTTCCCATCCTTACACATATCAGATGGAGAATGGAAGATCCCAATTTCTTCTCTGGAATCCATTGTTTCCGAAATGCAAGGAGAATCACTGACACTTTCCTACATAGATTCAGGTCCAATTTTCTGCCCGTCAACCGATGTAATTCCTGAGTTAAATTCCTCTGGGGAATGGACCAGGGAACTTGCAGACAGGTCTTCCATCAGACTCCCTTCAGAAGCACTTTCCCAATCCTCATCAGAAATTGGTAACACATCCCTCAGGTTCGGAGATAGTGGCTGGCTATTGGCTTGCAGCGGTACCACTGTACAGTCTATTTGGGAAGTGACGAATGGCCCCGATGTATTGGTTTCAGGACAGGGCCTCACATTCTCATTGGAACAGACGTTAGGCAATGGCGTGTTCAACTTAGAAAGTAGGGAGAATTACTCAATTCCGATCCATCTGGAAATAACCGGTGATGCGAATATCTGGTTAGACATGCCACCTTCAGATTTTTCCGAGCTGGAGGCATTTGATTCACTATCAATCGAACTTCCATCTACCAGTGGCTGTTGCATGTCATCATGGGCAACTGTTGACCTCGAAGGAATAACACTCCACTTTGCTGCCCGTTCTCCTGAGGTCTCTTCATGAGGATAGCTGTACTAGGGGTGGGATCCATAGGTGCAGTCATACTTGGATGCCTATCGGATACCGACGCCGAGTTGGTAGCAGTCTCGAGAGGTCAGAGATCTCTAGAATTAGCCAATGAGGGAATAGTGTTGAATTCTCCCGAGGGGGCAATAGAAGTAATACCTCCGGAGAGGTACATAACAGTGGATAGCGAGGCAGGCCCAATCAATCAATCACTGAGAAAATCCTGTGATGCAGTCATAATTTCGGGAAAGTCCACTTCCACCCCTATACTGTCACAGATCGCGGAGGAATTGCTTAGTGAGGGAGGGGTTGTAATGAGTATTCAGAATGGTTTGGGGCATGCGGAGAACATTGCAAGCAGGGTGGGAAGAGAATCTGTCATCGGAGGAACAACCACGCATGGTGCATGGAGGGGGGAGACCGGAAGTCACTGGGTGGGAAGAGGCTCGATAAGAATGGGCAATCTCGATGGTGGACCTGCGAACGGGAGTGCGGAGTCGCTGTACCAATATCTGTCAGAGGCATCCCTCAATCCAGAGTGGGATTTGGACATCCAAAGGTCAATCTGGACTAAACTCCTGATTAACGTCGCAATAAACCCAATCTGTTCCATAGCAGGTGTGAGGAATGGGGCTCTTCTGGAATCGACCTACTTGTGGGATCAAGCCCTTTCCGCAATGTCCGAGGCATCTTCGGTTGCTCAGGCCAGCGGAGTGGATATCGGCGATTTGGACTTGGAAGAACTCCTTGGAGATGTTGCTAAATCCACATCTGAAAACAGGTGCTCGATGCTACAGGACTTGATGTCAGGGCGTAAGACAGAGATAGAGTCAATCTGCGGGGCGATAGTTAGCAAGGGAGAAGATGCAGGAATACCCACGCCCAGGAACTCAATCTTACTCGCATTAGTTAAGGGGATAGAGTCCTCCTCACAATTGGATTAATCAAACCAAATCTAGATTGTAATGCAGGCCCACGTTCACCCTCCTACCTTTTGAAGCGGCCACTACCATCTTGGATAACATTACCAAATTACGGAGCTCCACAAGGTCCTGCGTCGGCTTACAATTCTTCCATGTCATTGAAACCTCTTTCTCGATGTGTTCCAGCATCCTCTCAGCCCTATCCAAACGCGAGTCGCTCTTCACAATTCCAACATCTTGAGTCATCGTTGTTCTGAGTGCCTCTAGGTCAGTCCTCAGTGGGGAGTGCTCTACTAAGGTGTCTAGATCATCCGCCCTCCAGTCGGGAAGGCCTTCAGGGATATCTCGAAGCTCCCCATTATGCCACGCACTAATTATCTGTCCTGCCGCTCTGTCTGAGAAAACCACGGCCTCCAGGAGGCTGTTTGAAGCCAGTCGATTAGCTCCATGAAGTCCAGTACATGCAACCTCTCCAATCGCGAATAGCCCTGGCATCGGGATGTCACTGTGAGTCGCCCTTCCCATACTATCAACCCCTATTCCGCCAACCATGTAGTGCGCTGCAGGAGTAACGGGAATCGGATCCTCACCCAGGGAGATTCCAATTTCTGAGAGCCTATTGGATATCGTAGGAAAGGACTCCCTGAGGTCACTAGCATCAAGGTGCTCAGTAACCAGTAGAACATGTGGTTCTCCGCTCATCTTCAATTCTCGGTCAATCGCCCTGGCCACTACATCCCTCGTTCCAAGGCTCCCAAGCTCCGAGTATCTTTTCATGAACGATTCTTCACTGGGGTCCGAATGCGAATTCGAGGACGACCATTTTCCATGTTCATCAATCGTCATCAGAACCGCCCCATGCCCCCTCATTGCTTCACTGATAAGAAATGGTCTGGGTCCGCCAACAGAAAGGGAAGTTGGATGGAACTGTATGAATTCCATATCCCTGATATCGGCCCCGGCTCTGTAGGCCATGGCCACGCCATCACCAGTTGCAATTGAGGGATTCGTAGTTGCCTTGTGCATCATGCCCGAACCCCCCGTGGCGAGAACAACCACCTTAGATGGAAGCGTACGGACCTCGCCATCTGGATTCAGGCACCAGACTCCAGAAACCCCTTCCTCTGGATTGCCATGACTTCTCTGAATGAGGTCGACCGCCATCCAATTTTCCATTATTCGGAAGTCTGAGTCGGACTCAGAAGAGGCCACTTCTGTCAAGGCCCTCTCAATTTCCTGTCCAGTCCTATCTCTAGAATGGAGAATTCTAGAACCACTATGTCCGCCCTCTCTTGCCATGTCAAAAGTTCCGTCAGCCCCTCGATCAAATCTCACCCCATGTTCAACTAGATCCCTTATTCTCAGGGCCGCCTCACTTATGACACTGCGAACCACTTCTTCATCACAGAGCCCACCACCGGCCGACAAGGTGTCTTTGACATGAGCTTCTATTGCATCGGCATCATCAACGTCCAGTACTCCAGCGATTCCACCTTGTGCCCAGTTTGTTGATGAGGTACTAACCCCCTTCTTCGTAACCACAGCGACACTCATGCCTGCTCTAGCACATCTCACAGCTAGGAATAGACCAGCGATCCCGGATCCAACTACGGCCACATCAACTGGCCCTAGAGATGTGACCGAGTTCCCAATTTCCACGAACGTCCCAAGGCGAACCACCCTAGAATCTTCGCAATGTTACAGTCTCTCCCGGCGTTTCGAAACGAGCCGGAGAAACGTTGTGCTGCGCTTTTGTATGCCTCAACATTCATAGGATAAAAGGCATGGAGCCGGTGATTAGCGTCGGCGAAAACTTTTGCTGACTCTTAGGTGATGGGATGCATCTTATTCGGATTGAACTCGAGAACTTCAAGTCATTCGGCGGAGAGATGGTGATCCCATTCGACATGGGATTCACTGCTATCACTGGACCTAATGGGAGCGGCAAGTCAAATTGTGGGGACGCTATTCAGTTCGTTCTAGGGCCCAAATCTACCAAGGCACTCAGGGCATCCAATGTTTCCGAACTAATCTTCAATGGCGGAGGGAGGGGAAAGGCAGCTAAGCAGATGTCTGTGACACTAGTTTTCGCAAATGTACCAGAACATGATGGACAAAGAAGGCTAAGGATACAGGAGGATGAGGTCTCATTCACTAGGTCAGTAAGGTTGAATCGAAAGGGCGATCCAGTATCCTCGTTCAGAATAGGGGACAAGCCGTCTACTGCTACAGAAATGAGGAGGGTCCTGGCTGAAGCCGGACTTAGGGGGGACGGATACAACATAGTCCTACAGGGAGACGTCACCAATCTAGCCACCATGACCCCCCATAGGAGGAGGGGGGTGCTCGAAGAAGTCGCTGGAGTAACGGCTTATGACGATGAGATTCGAAGGGCGAATAATCAGAGGAAGCATGTCGAGAATAGCATTGAGACAATAGATTTGCTAGAGGTAGATAAGAAGAAACAACTCAAACAACTCGGCAAAGAAAGAGAACAGGCCCTCAAATTCAGGGAGCTGAAGGAAGAGAGGGACAAGTCAAAGGTTACCCTTTACCAGTCTAGATACAGGAACAGAATTGATGAGGTTAATCTTCTCGGAAATGAGAGATCAGACTATACAGATAGAGTACGAGAGTTAGACTCTTCAATCACAGAGGGCAACTCGAATCTTGTGAACTATGATGAAGAGCTGGTGAGTATTGAGGCTGAAATTAGGGAAGTTCTGGCTGGAGACGCACAGAAACTGATTCAAGAAATCCGCCAGCATGAAATTGATATAGAAACAGGCTCCGATAGGATTGGCGACCAGCGTAAGGTAATTTCTGAGTCAAAGGAAGAAGTCAATGTTCTGACGGTTGAGGTAGACAGAGCACATAGCGCAAGGAAGCAAGCAAGAGACTCTCTGGATGAGGCTAATAATGCCCTTTCACTTGCCGACGAATCACTCATTCAGGCATCCAAAGAAGAGACCGATGCTAGGAAGGCAATTGAATCGGGCGACAAGCATGCAAGAGATCTTAATCGCGCTCTAGGAAAGGCAGCCGATGCAGTTTCCTCTGCCCAGGATAACCATTCCCAAGCACAACTCGAGGCAGACAGAGCATCCCAGGCATCACAGATCGCCTCAGAGAATCTGGCAGATTTGGAGGAGAAGTACGAGGAGGCCACAATGGTCAGGGACGATCTCGAACTGATTGGAGAAGACCTAAGGGACTCAGAAGGAGACTCAGACAGGGGTTCTCTGGCGGATGATTTTCGCAGGCTTCAGAAGCAGGAAAGAGAACTCAGGGCCGATAGAGATAGATCCGAGACGAGACTAAGGGATGCAGAGAGGGACCTCAGCAAGGCAAAGGCGAGACAAGAGGCGAGGTCCTCAGCACCCGGGTCAGCCCTGACGCTGGCAGCCCTGTCCAGATTGAGGGAGAATGGCCATATCTCAGGTATCCTGGGTTCTCTAGGGGAGCTGACCTCTCCGAAGGACCCTGCACATGAGGAAGCTCTCGCAACAGCTCTCGGCAACGGGTTAAGGAGCATTGTGGTGAGGGATGATGAGGTCGCCGCCAAGTGCATAGCATGGCTACGAAAGAATAGTGGAGGGAGGGCCACTTTCTTGCCCCTCTCGAAGCTAAAGTCATCAAGGCCCCAAGGAAGGACTCTCCTCGTTGCTAGGAATCCTGGCATGATAGGTTTCGCTCACGAGCTTCTTGACTATGACCAGGAGGTGGAGACCGCAGTTCTGTATGCCAGTCGAAACACACTCCTGGTTGAGTCGATGGAAGTTGCAAGGAGAAACATGGGCGGAGTCAGGATGGTCACTCCCGACGGCTCCCTTATTGAGAGCTCAGGGGCAATGACAGGAGGCTCTTCATCCAGGGGCAACAGACCCTCATTCGGAGGTGGCCCAGTTAGGAACTCTAGTCTGGAGAGGCTAGAAGGTGCAGTCCAGGAAGCGGACCTTCTCTATTCAACTGTCGATGCCGCACTGAGGGAGACCATGACAAACATGCAATTGCTCCGTGACAGGATAAACAATGTTGACGGAAGCGATCACTCCGTCAAGGTGAGAAATTGGAAGGCAGATATGGATAGGGCGACCAAGTTGGTATCAGAGGCCGAGTCCAAAGTCATAGCCGCAAAGTCCGAACTCGATTCCTCTGAGGAAAATAGGAAGGAGAGGGAAGACGGTGCAGCATTCGCTGAAGGAGAATTGAATTCAGCGATTGAGGCCAGATCGATGGCTGCAGAAGCATTGCAAGATAACACCCCGGATCACCTTTCAGAGATACTTAGGAAGGCCGAGCAGACAAGAACCGATGCCGAGAGGACCCGTCTAGCCTCAGAATCTTCAATCTCAATCAATCAAGAAAAGCTCTCCCTTATGGAAAGCAGGATTTCCGAGCTCGAGAGACAGCTCGGTAAGCACAACGCTGCCATAGAAAAGGCGGAATCATCGATCACCACTCTTGAGAAATCTATTGAGAACTCCCGTACGGACCTCAAGGAACTAAAGACACAATCTTCACAGTTTGATGAAGAGGAGAAATTACTGACGGACAAGAGGGACACCCTCTTCGAAGAGCGTGCCAGTCTCAGGGCGTCACTTGACAGCCTTTCGAAGGAGAGGCAGACCATCAGAAGTAGAATCGATGAACTAAATGCTCAGATTCAGCAGAAGAGGGAGGCCGTGGGCGAAACAGAATCCGAACTAATGGAGGCTGGGGTGGAAATACCCTCTGAAGATGTACAACTACCAACAATTGCCGAGGCGGAGAGAGTGTTGCAGGGACTCGAACGCCGCCTCGGCAACCTCGGCGATGTTAACATGCTAGCCATTGAGCAATATGATGCAACCGCAGAGAGAATCACAGACCTGATGGATGATGGCAAGACTCTGAGATCACGCAGAGACCACTTGGTGACTATAGCAGAGCAACTCGAATCAGAGCGTAAGCTTCGATTCATGACGGTCTTTGAGCACGTCAATAGGAACTTCAGCAGAGTCTACGAGATACTTCAGCCATCTGGAAGCGGACAACTCAGACTTGAGAACAAGAAGAATCCATTCGACGGTGGATTGGACATGGCATGTGTACCCCCTGGCAAGAGCAGAAACACAAGAAGATCAGCACTCTCAGGAGGCGAGAAGTCGATGGCGGCCTTAGCACTAATCTTCGCAATACAGGATTATGAGCCAAGCCCATTCTATTACTTCGACGAAGTTGACCAGAACCTAGATCCATTCAATTCGGGCAGAATAGCAACTCTATGCAGAATAAGGAGCGAGAGGGCACAATTCATCATGGTTACATTGAGGAAGGTGAGTCTTTCCTTGGCCGACCACCATATTGGAATAACGCATGCTGGGGATGGCTGCAGTAGAAGGATCACTGACTTTGACAGAGCTGCAGCAATAGAACTCAGTGAAGAGCTAGAGGCCGAAGAGAAAGCCCAGGCCGAATCCAAGGCCGAACTCGAAGCCATGCCCGAACTCCCGAAGCCAGAAGACATGCCGAGGGTCCCAGAACCACTCACTTCCCCGAAGAGTCTGGGCGGTCTTGCAGACCGGGCGGGAGTTGAAGTCAGTGAGGACGGGGAAA
The DNA here is from genome assembly GCA_002726275.1 of Methanobacteriota archaeon. Taxonomy (GTDB): domain Archaea; phylum Thermoplasmatota; class Poseidoniia; order Poseidoniales; family Thalassarchaeaceae; genus MGIIb-O5. The sequence goes on from PBSO01000004.1 coordinate 33,890, forward strand.
TCGGAGAATCAGAAAATAATGAGAGCAGCATTGAATCACTTAGGGAGAGGACAGAGGACTGGTCTGAGGATATCGAGGAAAGAAACCAGGTTGAATTCCCCGATGAACCGCCTTCTCCAGACTCCGAGGTAGAAGAACTCCCGGAGGCCGATCTAGAATCAGATTGAGGTGACAATGTGGCAGTATTAGACGGTCAAGCAATGAGGGACGACATAGTTTCCAGGCTCCTCGGGGGCGAGGCAGATTTGGCCACAAGCAAATATCTGGACAGGATTTCAGAGTTGGCTTGCATGGAGGAGGCAGAACATCAATTCCTAATTGACCCATTCGACAGATCAGTGGCTCTGGTGTTTCAGATGTTCCAGTCAAGCGATTTGGATCCATGGGATGTCGATTTATCTTGCTTCCTCGAGATGTTTTCCAGTAGAATAGAGAATTCCGAAAACATCGACCTACCAACCTGCGGTCGTCTGATAAGGATGGCATGGTCGATACTCAAGGGCCAAGCTTCGGACCTAATTGACAGGCAAGAAAGAGCTTTTGATTTTACAGAGGAGGATGATAACTGGGAATTCGAAGGGGGCTGGGAAGCCGACTTTGATGATGACGACTACAACTTCTCGGTCGGAGTATTGTCAGGTGCCGCTGATGAGGTACTCCCCTCAATGTTCGAGGGGAGAATACACAGAGATGAGGGTCGCCCTGTAACCCTGGGTGAATTAATCCTAGGATTACAAGAAGCCGGGAGGCTCGCAGAGGATCAGAGAATCAGGGAGAGGATTGCAGAGGAGAGGAGGGACGCCCTATCAGTCGCAAGAAAGAGGTTCAGCGGCAGTCTGCACGTAGAGGATTTAGAGGGGGACTTGGAAAGGACATGGGAAGCACTCATTTCCCGAGCCGAGGAGAATGGAAGCAACATCTCACTCAAGGAAATCTCTAGTGAATTGATGGACAGGTCGATGAATTCCGGCGTACAGGTTGGCGAGGCTCAAGCAGAGGCGCAGGTAACGGCCCTAGTATCCGCACTTTTCCTTACTAATAGGGGTTATACGGAATTGTCTCAAGAGCCAGGAAAAGACGGAGTCATCACCCTAAAACCACTCTGGGAGGGCGATGAGACCTTCTCGGAATTAACAAACAGACTTCACCCGAATGACGGATCACTGGGGGGGCAATAATGACTGAAGGACCACATCTCTCCTCACTACTCGAGGCCATACTCTTCGGAGCAGGACGTTCGATGTCTGTCGATGAATTGGCCAAACTACTTGGGAAGAGGAACTTCCAGATTTCCGAATCACTATCGGAACTAAAGAAAGATATGGGAGAGAGGGAAAAGTCTGCTCTCCAACTATCGGACGTTAGTGGCAGATGGATCATAGAAGTCAATCCCTCATTGTCACAGTTCCTACCTGATTCATTCAAACCCGAGATCCCACAAAGGCTCCTTCCAGCTGCAGCCCTGATTGCTTATCATCAGCCAATGCCTCAAGCACAACTGGTTGACATGCTGGGGCAGAAAGCCTACGACCATGTCAGGGACCTGGCAAATCTGGGGCTAATCGACAAGAGGAGGGAGGGATTAACCAGGAGGCTAACTACCACCAGAAGGTTCGCAGAGTATTTTGGTTGTCCAGAAGTGGAGTATCGAAAGGTAAAGTCATGGTTCAGGGGAGAGGCAGCTAAACTGGGTCTAACTAGTGCACAATTGGCCGCTTCATTAGCTCCTGACGAGCAGATGACGATTGCCGAGTTCACAGGTAATGAAGAAGCGACCGAGGTCGAGGCTCGGACCGAAGAGTGACTATTCCCCTCTTACTTCCGCCAGTGTCCTCTCGACAACTGCCATCGTTATCCTCTCTCCGCTCTCTCTGACCTTTTTGGCCACGGCCTCTATTTCACTGCCCTCCGCTCCTGAAGCAGCAACCATATTCATGAGATGTAATTTCATATGCCCTGCTTGAATTCCAACAGTGGCCAATGCTCTGAGAGCGCCAAGGTTCTGAGCTAGTCCGGCTGCAGCCATGACCTTGGCAAGGTCGTTCGCAGTCCTGAGCCCCAAGAGCGCCACGTTCGCCTGTGCTCCAGGGTGAATTCTAACGGCTCCCCCCACTAACCCTACAGCCATTGGAATTTCTATGGAACCGATAAGATTCCCCTCCTCGTCCTTCTCCCAATGAGTCATTGAACCATATTCTCTGCCATATGCGGCATAGGAGTGAGCTCCAGACTCGATAGCCCTCCAGTCCTGTCCACACGCTATAGCAACCGGAGAAATGGCATTCATGATTCCCTTGTTGTGAGTAGTCGCCCTGAATGGGTCCGCCGCAGCGAAATGATATGCCTGAATAACCCCATCAATAACATCCGAGCCTCTTTTCGGGTCATCTCCTGAGTCAGACATCTCTTCAGGGGTGAATGTCGCACTAACTCTGGCCAGCCTGTGTACGGCTAGATTGCTGATAATCCTGAGAATAACAGTTCCAGAAGACAACTCCTCAATTCTTGGAGCTATGGTTTCAGCCATTGTATTGACCGCATTTGCCCCCATTGCATCCCTGCAATCGACGAGGATATGGACAATTACCATTGGTCCGGAATTAGTTTCAATAATTCGTGCTTCTATGTTTCTGCAACCCCCTCCAAATTTCACCAGGATGGGATCAACATCATTGCACGCAGTGACCAACTCTTCAGAAGCAGACAATATGGAATCCCTAGCCGCCTCAACATCCTCGCATCCAACGACTTGAATCTGTCCAATCATAACCGGCTCGTCATTGTCCGATCTGAACCCTCCACTAGCTTGGCACCTCTTGGCCATATTGGAAGCGGCTGCAACCACACTCGCCTCCTCGACCACAAATGGTATCAGGTAGTGTTCCCCATCGATGATGAAGTTTGTAGCTACACCAATCGGCAGTGAGTAAGTACCAATCACATTCTCAATCATCCTGTCCGCTGTTTCCTCATCAAGCTCACCATTGGAAGCCCACGCGTCAACCATGCCACTGTCCAGTCCTGCTATGCTAGCCAGCATCTCCCTCCTCTCTGGTACGGATAGTTTGTAGAAACCTTTCAATCTGCTATTGTCAACTGGCATTGCTATCATCCACTGTCGGCAGGAGGCGCCTTCTAACATTTTGCGGAAAGAACCTCTCTAGATGCCCTTAGTTTGACCATCATGCATTCTTCGAGAAGATGGACAATTTCGAATTATTCATCCAATCAACAGACTCTCAGATCCTGTTTTCTTTCAGAATAAAGCGTTAATTTGCCCATTAACGCTTTGTTAACGCATCCATAAAGCGTTAGAAATACGTTAATGGAGTATAATTGAAAACGATATACTGAGAGAAATATGACAAATTAATCACCTATGAAATATCAAATAATACGTTAATTTACCTTATGTTAAGCGTAAGTAAGCGTGAATGTTATGTACTCAACCACTAGACGAGTTGATGATGGACCAAAGGGGCATCGATATCCTCGGCCTGCCTCCGTTGAGAGGGAATCCATTTGATCTGAGGCCAATAGAAAGTGAAAGGGCCGGGGACCTAGTCGGTAGGGATTTTCTTCTTGCGAAATGGAGGGAGCACATTGTCTCGAAGTCTCCACGGATGGCGGTACTTGTTGGGGAAAGGGGCTCAGGGAGGACTTCGTTGATCAGGGCTTTGGCATCTCAAACCAGTAGGAGTTTTGTTGGCCAGTATTGGCCGGAGGAAGATCCAGTCGACTCAGTGATAAATGAGTTGACAGTCCACTTTGGTGATTTCAACCCGCCAAGGTCTACCCAGCTGAAGATAGATAGATTGGTGGGGAATTTGGAACGTGAGTCAGAATCTCTGCCGTTGATCGTGTTCGATTATCCCTCGGAAGTGGATATCTCACCATTCATTTCTTTGATCGCACCCGTGTTACAGAGATTGAGGGCATTCACGATTGTGGTATTGACTCCCTCTCAACTTTCATCAATCACCGAAGAAACATTGGATATGTTCGACAAACCAGAGTTCCTAGAGGGGCTAACATCACAACAAATTCAGCAACTATCGGATAACCTAGTGTCACGCAAGGCCAAGGAAAAGTGGAAAATTGATGCGAGGTTGCTAGATGCAATTCGTGAGACCACAGGTGGAACCCCTCGTGACGTCATCAGGCTTCTAAGGGACCTCACAGATGAGAGAAGAGATGTGGGGTCACATGGAACTCTGAAGAGAATCATGAATTGGAGAGGGGATATCTCCGATGAGGCGGGCAGAGATATCATTGAGGAAACACCTCAATTTAGCAGTACTTCTACTCCCGAAGTATTGCCAGATGTCGACAATATTGGCGTCATTGAAAACAATGTAGAAGCTGATATTTTCGAAATTAATGACGAATCAGTTGACGATTATTTGACAGACTCACGAGACTCCCCAAGTTCATTTGAACATCTAGCTCCGCCCGAAGAAATGGCCGAAGAATTCGAGAATATCGAATTGCCAGAGGAGATTCCTGAAGATCCAGATGACCTCTGGGAGGAGGAAGATAATGACGAATATGAACAAGAGAGTACACCTGTTGCGGAAAAACAAGGAACACTCGAGGACTTTGTCTACGAACCCGGAACAGAGCCGCCAATGTTTGAAACGGGATTCGGCTTCAATCGCTTAGCTGCCAGGTCTAGGAGCGCGCCCTCAAAACCCACAACTCCAGATGGCACTAAAATTATCGATGCTTCTAACTACCAAAAACCCGAACCGATCAAGTCAGAACCAGAATCATTCTCGGAACCAAATGAGAATATTCGCATGGGCGTAATTGAAGACTCATCTGCTCCCATAGATGCCACAGTAATATCAAATTCAGAATCACGGGTCATGTCAACTGAATCTGCATATTGGTCTGTTGAAGAATCCTCAGCTTCCACTGTTCCCGACCTATCTAAGAATCAGTCCCCAGATGTACCTAGGGCTGTTTTCGGAATAGAAGATGCTCCAATAGAGGAAGATTTTCCAGAGGAAGAGATTCCAGAACCAATTGCCCCGCAGACAACTCCTAGAATTTCCATCACTCCAAAGTGGGACTCAGATAATCCGCTTGACGAATCCAAACTTGTTTCATTGAATGAGGCAGAGATCATGATTCTGGAAGCGTCAGCAGCTAGGGAAATATCTCCCTCCGATGCGGAACTTCAGGCCAGATTAGAGGTCGGAAGGCCAAGGCTTTCTCAGATTTACAATGAACTATTCAGATCCGGATTGCTTTCTGTTAGGAAACAGGGGAGAAAGAGACTATTCAGGATTAGCGAAGCAGCAAACAGCCATTTTGGAGGGTAATAGAAGTGAATGATGGAGAACTAGTGACTAGGGAATTGGTTGAGAAATACCTGGAAATTACGCGAGATGCCAGAAAGAAGGCAACACCACTGGCGAAAGGTGAGGATGAACTCAGAAATCTTGACTCAATGATTTCGATGTGTGATAATTATCACTCCGATGCTACGCATTTCATGGAGAAGGGGGACTTAGTCAGGGCCTTCGGGGCGATCAACTATGCTCATGCATGGCTAGATGCAGCTGTGAGGATAGGACTTCTCGATGGACATGGTGACGATGTTCTTTTCACCCTGCCCTAAGGCCCAATGAATCGAAGCATTCTTCCTGAGACAACTTCGATATAGCCGCACCCCGACATTGCCAATCTTTCCTTGAGCCTGGTATCAACAGTCAGTACTGCCCATCTATTTTCCTTGGATAGTTGTAATAGCATGTCGTCCGTATGTCTAAGCCCCTTTGGGTTTTCAATCATCGTCGATCTTGTCTCAAGGAGTTTGAGAAGCAGCCCCCGTTTCTCCAGTGCCAACTCATTCAACTCTTCCAGTACTTTCTCCAGTAGGAAGAACTCTGGATTTCCGATCACGTCCCTCATTGCTGTGTCTATGTTCAGTCCAGATTCCATTAGTGCGGCCCAACCACACGAATCGACGAGCACGCCCGCCACATTATCACCCTATTATGGTCCCATGGCCAATCAATCGCCACCGAGAACCAACTCTTCTGGAAAGTGTAATCCTACTGCCACTCTTTGCACAGATTGGTAGTCTCAGATTCAGAGTCGCCCCTCCTTTCTTCGAAGAAGAAACCGTACCTACACTGGTCGCAGTTGCAGAGTTGACCATCAGCATCTCGTTGGTCTGAAGAGGCTTTACCTTGCCCTCCTCCCCCTCTCCCCCAGAGACCATCCTCTCAAGTAGCTCCAGTTTAAGTTCAAGATTCTCCCAAATTGGCGGTAGCTCCCCCTCTCTGGCCATTACTTGCCCGGAAAGGTCGTCCGCCTTGGTGGACATCGGATCCATAGGGGTGGCTATGCCGCAAAGCCCACCTGCGTGTGCTGAATCAAGATCTAGTCCGCCTGCTTGTATGTTCTCTATTTTCGTCTTCAGTGGCTCCCAGCGAGTTTTCCCACCTGATGAAATTCGCCTTCCCGGTGCAATAAGCACCGAGTCGCCGACATTGAATGAGCCTTCCACAATACTTCCTCCGATTATGCCTCCCTTCAGCTTACCCGGCCTGGATCCGGGCCTGTTGATGTCGAAAGAACGTGCCACGTACATCAGACCCTCGTCATCAGCACTTCTTTCTGGACTCGGAATCGTATCCTCTATTGCCTGGATCAGTATGTCCAAGTTTACATCATGATGAGCGGAGACAGGAACAATCGGGGCGTCTTGCGCTATCGTTCCCTCGACAAATGACTTAATCTCCTCAAAGGACTCAATGGCCCTTTCTCTACTAACTATGTCTATCTTGTTCTGGACCACCACGATGTTCTCTATTCCGGCTATCTGGAGGGCCGCTAGATGCTCCCTGGTTTGCGCCTGTGGACATTTCTCGTTTGCAGCGACCATAAGCAGTGCCCCATCCATTATTGCGGCACCTGATATCATTACAGCCATCAGAGTCTCGTGACCCGGAGCATCAACAAATGAGACTACACGCAGAAGCTCCTTTTCAGAATCTTCTTTGCCATCTGGATGCTTCCCACGAGCATAGAATTCTCCTCCCTTGGATTGGTAGAATGCGGTATCGGCATAACCTAGTTTGATGCTTATCCCCCTCTTCCTCTCCTCTGAGTGAGTGTCCGTCCAAGTTCCGGAGAGGGCTTGAGTGAGGGTGGTCTTTCCATGGTCTACGTGTCCGACCATTCCAATGTTTACTTCAGGCTGACTAGGTAGGTCTCCAGTCAGCTGAACCATCTCCTGCCGTTCACTCCTCTTCACCAGAGGACTGCTCGACAGTTGCGGCCTCTTCTTCGAGGCCGAAGATGGCGCCTATGGGCCTTTTTCCGGCCTCAACAATCTTCAGGTTAATTTGCCTTGTATCTTGGCTTATGACATTTCCACGAAGGTTCCTCCTCCTCCTAAGCCCATCGTACTTGTAACGGTAGGTCTTACCCTTTTTCTTCACGTACTTCTTTCCCTTGTAGCCGATTCCAGCGGTAATCAGTACCGATTTGACGCCACCGCCATCTAGGTCCGGTCGCATTGGCCTACCTGTTAGGTCAGATCCTCCTGTGATTTCTAGTCTGTATCCAGTAAGGGCTTGGTCACCCTCCCCGACGAACATGCCATCCACGCCATCGCCTATCTTCTTGCCTAGGAAGTGGTTGTAGTTAGATCCAGTTATGTCGACCGAGAAGGCACGTCCTCCAGCCTTTGGGTTCGTGTCATTGACAACCGCCTTGAAGGACTGCTCACCCGCCATAATTGCACCTTGGACGGCATCCCGACATAAGGCCCCTATAAGAGCGGTTCGGCACAGGTCCCAAGTCACTTCTGCCGCTTAGCAAACTCTTTCTCGACACGACTGGCTATTCCTGCAGGTGCTATGTTGGTCATAGTGATGTACTGCGTCCTCCCCCTTCCCACTGTAGAGTTCGCCGATCTAGTCTCCACTAGGCCCTGCTTCTCGAGTGTCTTCAGGTGCTTCCAGAAAGTGGTGTAACTTCTGGTTTTGAATTCGAACTCTTCACACACTAACTCATACAACTTCCTAGCGTCCCCGCTGGAAACCTCCTCCTCCTTGCGCAATCTCCTGCATATCCCCAATAGGACAAGTTTCTGGTGATCGCTCAATACGTCTATCTGACTCGGCTCAAGAGAGGCTGTTCTTATCGTGCTGGGCATCACATCTTCAAGGAGAACCTCTCCCCTTCCAGCCTCCTCAGCTCTCCTAACCGCAGCTTCCAGGAGCTCTATGGCAAGTCTCGCATCACCCGTCTCCGCGGAGTATCTGCCAATCTTTTCTAGAACATCCTCGCCGAAAGAACCACTCCTGCAGGACGCCTCGTATCGTTGTCTCGCTATTCCGACAAGGGCTTCTGATGAATACGGCTTGAGTTTGAGGACGTTGCTCTCCCCCAGCCTGGATATTATTGCTGGCTCCATTTGCTCTAGCAGGTTACCATCCTGACTCACCAGGACCAGCGACAAAGAGCCATGCCCCTCCTGTCCCTCATCGATCCTCAGAAGTTTGTATATCAAGTCATGACTGTCTCGCCTAATCAAGACATCCACTTCGTCCAGTACCAGAAGTAGATGACCTCCTCTGGACCTTATGTTCCTCCTTATCGATTGAATTATTTCCCCTGAGCTGAATCCACGTTCCGGATGCCTCGAGTCAAGTGAAATTGCAATCTGCTGAAGTACTTGCGAGGTCGATGGATGGTTTCTACAGTTAACATGGGACACTACAATTCTCCTCTTGCCATCCAGGGCTCTCACCAGGTCTTCCCCGAATCTTTTCGTGAGCACAGTTTTGCCCGTCCCTACTTGTCCCATTATTACGGCACGCCCACTCACTCCATCGTTGCCAATTCCAAGGAACATTGAAGCGAGCTCAGACAGCTCCGGATCCCTTCCTACCAGTGCTGGGGGGGTCCAGTCGAATGACAGTGGGACACGGTCCAGAAGGACCTTGCCCGCTCCAATCCTGTCTACTATGTAGTCCGCCATCACACTAGTCGTACTAACGTCGTTCTTAGACATATTCTGAACGATGCCCTGAATGGTGGCGCTTGATCCCTGCAATCATTACGCCCATCAGGGGATTTCATCGAATTGGTACCCGTGTTCCCAACTCTTCTCACCAAGAGCGACTTCTAGTTCATAGGGGGTAACGAGGGGCTTCTCGTACCTCACAGAGTCATCTATTGCTATGCGCGGACAAGCCGTGTTTACGAAGGCGTCCACCGGATAGAAATCAATCAAATCTGGACTAACGTGGTCCAATGCAAGTAAATATCCCTTCTTTCCATGGTTCTCGAGTATCCTCTTCATCCGTATTGCTAAGTTTCTTCTCATCTGTCCGGGCTTCTCGCCAATCAGTATTCCGAATGTCTCCGCCTTGCCTATTTCCATGATAAGCCCAAATCTCTGGCGCAGGATTCTTTCAATCCTGGAGAATGACATCTCACTTGCGTCTCCCGTGTACGGGTCCAGTAGTGCTAGGGGCTTGCCAGTGTGGAGTACCATCCCTATGGGATGGAAATCACCCGAACCAAGGAAAAGGTAGTGCCCTATGGTAGAGTCGTCACCTGAATAGTTACACCCTAGGACTTGCCCTGGGAACGTCAAACGGTCCCCCCCTGTTGGTATTGTGACCTCGAATCCAGATTTTTCGAGCATCTCTTTGTACTTGGGGAGGAGGTGTAGGTGTTGTATAGATCCAACAAGGCCCAATCTCGTATCGCTCAGAGGAGAAACTCTCCCCACCGCATCAAGAAACCTGTCCTGCGCCTCTTCTTCACTCAATTGGGAAGGTTCGGTACCCTCTAGTTTCTCCATGGATAGGCTTCTGTGCCTGTCAAGAATTCCTAACACAGGCTCGATCTCTGGCTCCCCCTCATACGTGACCGGGATGAATTGAGTCGGCATACCTGAATCTATGTTCATCTGGCTATGTCCCATGTGGGCAACCAATTCCACTCCCATGGCCATCATTTTGTCATGGACTAGGTCGCACGCCCCGTAACAAGGATCAGCTGCAAGTACTACTTTGGCATCCGACCCATCCTCTATCTGGTCCATCATCTCAAGAGCCTGCATCTTCAGCCCTTCGGGAACCTGGAGGGCCACTAATCTATGATCATTTGACTTGATCCTGCCAACCAACTCATCTAGCTGGAAATCATGCCTATCAAGATCCATGAAATCACTCTACAATCTCGACCTTTCCATCAATTATATCGATTCTTGCCAGAGTTCTAACTGGCCAGTTAGGCCTCTCTATGGCAAGTCGCTCACGACCATCTCCCTTCTCAATAGCAATGATGATTTCTTGCAGGGTCGCCCCCATTCTCTCTATGGCCTCAAGAATAGGCTCCAGGGTCCCTCCCGTAGAGATCACATCATCGACGATAAGAACACGCTCTCCCGGCTTTATGTCGTTAATGTAGGTCGTAGACTCAGAATAACCAGTCGACACATCGACCCGAACTTCACCTTCCATCCCATAGGAGCGCTTCCTAATGACGACGGTCGGCTTTCCAGATGCTTCACCAACCGCTGCAAGAAGAGGCAGTCCCATGGCCTCCACGCTCACAATCAGATCTATTTTCGACCAGTCAACCATCGAGACAATAAGATCTCGAGTAGCTCTGAGTACCTTTGCTTCCATTCGTGGTATCCCATCGGAAATTGGGTGAATGAAGTAGGGGTATTCCCCCTTCCAGATTATCGGTGCACCTCTGAGGGAGTCATGTAGGATGGATAGCGGGTCGCCGGGCTCCATGCCCCCCAACCTCAGACTTTACCCTTCAATTGCTCGGCTCCCTTGACCACCTTAACGGTGCAGGGCGTTGGGAACTTGCAACTCGCCTTTCTCAGTGATTCTCTAGCAGCGTCATAGTGTTCTGGAAGTGTGTGAATGGAAATCACCCTCTGGCCTCTAAGGACTCGGGCAGCGGTGCCGACGTTCTTTCCGTAGGCCTGCCTCATCCCCTGTGAAACACGGTCGGCCCCTGCTCCAGTGGCCTGTTTGTTTTCCCTTAGGATCTGGTGAGGGTAAACATGAATTCTGAGGGCATATCCTTCAGTTCCAGCAGAATCCCTTATCGTCGCATTTGAAACTTGTCTGGCTGCCTCAAGAGCCGAATCCCTGATTTGGCAGGCATTATCAGAAGTTAATTCCAGAGTGACTGGGAACTCTCCAGCTTCAGCAACCTTCCTATTCCCCATGAAGTACCTCAGAATTCTGTTGTTGGGAACTCCTCCAGAGTACTCCCGGCGTGTGAAAGACTGACCCTTCACCTGGCGATACATCTTTGCGGGCTTGCGTGCCATACTACCTGCCTCTCTCGCGGGCGACCGACCCCCTCTATTTAATCGTGAGTACGCACGAAACTTTGTATTTCCACTAGCCCTCTAACTTCTCGCTTTCTTTCTGGACCTCGCGCACTCCAATGACGATTAGTACGAAGCCCACGCCCATCGAGGCCCCGATATTCTCTCCCAGCAGCGCCCAACCGCTCAACACCCCGAAAACAGGAACCAGGAAAACGTAAGAAGCCGCAGCAGTAGGGCCTATTCTGTCAATTCCTCTGACAAACCAAACATACGACAATACAGTCGAGAAAACACCCAGATAAGCTATGGAGAGTAATTCAATATCGTTAGGGTGAGGAATTCCAGACTGGTATAATTCAATCACCATCCATGGAGTCAACATTAGCCACCCAACAATCGAGTACCAAACAACGATTTCGATGACCGTTCCTTTATCCTCCCCGAGCATTATTTTTGTCAAATTACTAGTGGCGGCCCATGCGAGTGCAGCTCCAATAATCATGAGATCCCCGATTAGCCTATGTTCGAATGGAATTCCCGTATTCGGACTCCAACCAACAACAGCTGCAACTCCAGACATCCCTATTAGCAAACCCAAAGCCATTCTTCCTGATACCCTCTGACCAAGCATTGGTGCTGCCAGAAGGACGGTGAATACCGGATTAATTGGGATAATTAACGAGGCATCTCCAGCTGCAGTCCATCTCATCCCATGCATAAAAAGGAGCTGGTAAATCATCGTTCCAAGGAGGCCCAGCCAGATGGTATATTTCCAGGAAAGGGAGTCTGGAGGAAGCATTCTTGTCTTGTTTTCACCTCTGCTAAAGTAACACCAAGCAGAGAACACAATCACTGCCACAGCGTACCTAAGCCATGCTGCGGTAGCCGGCTCAAGTGACGCCCTACTTTCTTCGTCCAGGCCATAACTAAGAAACCTGCCCACCGACCAAGTCGAACCCCAGATTACCGCCACAAGAAGCAATAGTGCGTGGGTGCCGATGTTTTTTGACCAAGCAGACATCGAACCCCTCATCACTGCAAATGAATAGTGCCCTTGAACATGTCTAGAAGGACTAGCCCAGAGAAATAATCTTGTCAATGAAAGAAGGGTCTGTTACTGCCGAACATTCGGGCTCCAAAACCACTCCTCCAGTTTTACTCGCGAGAGCCATTGCAGTCATCGCCAATCGGTGGTCTCCATGAGTTTCCACCGGATCTGCAGGTCTGACCGGACTTTGTCCCCCTTGGATCAATAAACCATCATCCGTTTCCATTGAGAGTAATCCGAACGCCCCCAGTAGCTCTACTGTTTTAGAAATCCTGTCGGACTCCTTGCCTCTTGCATGTGCTGCACCACTGATGCGCCCACCATCGCCCACTGCCATTATCGCTGCTATCGGGGTGATGATATCACTCGCCTTACCAAGAAATACCTCATTTCCTCCTTCCTCGAAGGATTCGATAACTCTAGAAATTCCGATTCCGGAATCTTCCAAACCCGTTTCAAAACAGACTCCGTGAAGGCGCGACAATAAAATCGCCACAGGGCGAAGACTTTCCTCAAGCGGAATATCAATAATCTCTGGAATCTCAATTTTCCACGGGGGCAGAATGGCCACTCCTCCCTCAACAGTCATCTTAGAGCCACAAGAAATGCAGATTTCTCGGGTGAGCATCCAGTATCCACTGCTAACAGATTCCCCAGAGAGTGAAACTCTGAGCTCTTCTTCGAATCCAGGGGACGCTACCATCAGTGAGCTAAGGCCTTGGCTAGTTCTGCTCCAGTCGTGTAGAACATCAAAATTATCAATCCCTCCGGAAACCGACCTTGGTACGACGTCTGAATCAATGGTGCAACCCATTTGTCTTAGTGTCGAGCAGAGCTCCTTGGAGCTTCTAGACCTCAGTGTACGATCTCCATCCAAGCAAACTGTGCCGATATTGCAAGCGGAAATGGCGGTTAGGAAATTTGCTGTTGTGCCAGAGTTCCCACAATCCAGAAATAATGAGTCCATAACAAGGCCGGATGAGCCACTTACCAACCATCCAGATTCGCGTTCCTCTATGGATGAACCCATACTCTCAATACATTTCGACATAGAAATAACATCATTTCCAGGAGTTCCGTTGAATCTAAGAAAAGCCTCTTGTTCTGTCTGGCTAATCAACGCGAGCCACCTGATAAGATGACTCTTCGAAGGGGGTAGGCCCCACTCTACGGAGGAGCTGAGTGAGGCCGGCTCAATGGTGAGCATGTTGGTTGGAGTGGACATTTCATGTTCAATCCTCGCATTATCGGGTTCTGATCCAATCTCCGAAATCACATTCTCCATCCCATTCCATGGACCTCTGATCAATGGTGCTATCTTCCATGGTGCGCTCCAGCGTGTCCTCGATAACTACCAGGTTGTTTCTCTGTAGTAGTTTGGGACTTAAGCCCGGCATCAATATCGCCACGGCCCGTGGGACCCTCCCTGGATAAACTTCGTTCACATGTCCAACAATGTTCGTTGTGCACGTGTTGGTAATTGTGTTGTACCATTCAGGCTCATCAATTAATTTGTTAGTTCTTCTCAAGTATGACTCAAACATCCTTCTTTCGTTACCCGGGCCTAGAACCACTCCTTCGAACAGGTGAGTGTTGGACTTCCTCCTGCAACGGCCCCTAACCCCAATCACGTCCCTCTCTGTGCCCCAGACATAGATCAGCTCATAGGTTCTGAATAATCCCTTTACTGGATGATATCTGGCACCTTCTTTCTTACGAACCTCAATTGAACAAGCCAATCTCGTGCCGTCTGCGAACTCGTAACTAAGGATGGTGTGGGCCATCTCCTTCCTATCGGGCTCGAAATATTCTAGGATGAACCAAATCTTGGTGACGTCGTTGAGATTGACTTTGAAGTCGACCCACCTTTCGTCAAAGTCTCTGGTTGTTCTCCACTTGAAGTCCCTAACGTTCCTGATTGTGACCGTTTCCCCATCAAATTCAGCTTTAGCCAATCTCTGATTGTCGTTCACCCATGACCTGTCATTAGACGGAGAAAGGGCAAAATGCCTTCTTATCAGTAGCGTCAATAGAAGCAGTATGAGCACCAAGAACGGGCTCGCGTAGGTGATGGCCACGCCACTCCTGGGGGCAGGCATAGGATGAACACTCCCCCAATATTGATGGCGCGGCAGGGGAGATTCGAACTCCCGAGGTGAAACACCACTGGATTAGCAATCCAGCGCAATGGCCAGGCTATGCGACTGCCGCAGTGCTCTCG
>PBSO01000005.1 GCA_002726275.1 Methanobacteriota archaeon
TAGTGGTAACGACAGCATTTCATTATCTGATGGTCGAGGTATTTCTTCTCCATCACACATTGGCATGGTTCGTAAATACCTGCATATTCGGATACATCAACTTCCTACTGATCAGGTGGATCGCTTTCCCTCCGGAGTATGACGAAGAAAAAAATCCCTGAAACAGGCAGGGAAGATGACCCCACTTTCCGAGGATTTGCCCAGACGGGTCACTACCTCGCAGTCTCTCGATAGGAATTCCGGACGTGTAATAGAGCACCCCCTACTTCCGATTGCATGGAAGACGCCGATAGACTAACAGAAGCCGCTGAGAAAGAATGGCTAGAGACATGGGTGGCCGGACCCGGAGAAAAGAGGTCTAAACTACTAGATCCGGGCACAAGTGCCCCGGAACACGAGTTGCTGGACCACACCGGAACATCGCGCCGACTGTCATCATTCTGGTCGGACGGCCCAGCGCTGCTGATGTTCTGGCGCCACTTCGGCTGTGGATGCGGGCTCGAGCGAGCAACCAGACTCAACGAGGAATACGCCGACTACCTGGCAGCGGGAATCACTCCCGTCATCATCGGCCAGGGCGAACCGGAGAGGGCCGAACTGTATCGGGATAAGTACGGCATTCCATGCCCCATCCTCTGCGACCCCGAGTTCTCGGCATACAGCGCCTACGGGCTCGGAAANTTCGGNGCCGAGCAGGTGCTCTACGATGCCCCCGAGGAGACTTGGTGCCATTCAATGGAGATCGGAGTCGAATTNCAGGAGGCNCGTCGCGCCATNGACCGNCCGCTCGTCGACAACCCNTGGTTGTCCACAGGAGAGTTNCTCGTCCTTCCAAAGGGAATGATTCGGACCTCATACGCCTACCAATACTGCTCGGACTATCCCGATCCGAGGGTCTTCCTTGCTGCAGCCAAGATGGCATAGTGGGAAAATGTGCTCAGATGGGGGTCCTGAAGCCCATTGCCCTAGCGACGCACCAACCGGTCCTGCCCTCGAACATNGCGAAAGCGCCCCCTGCGACCGCTCCCCCCGGGATGAGCCAGAGCAATCCCCATCCCACATCCGCAAGGAACAGCGCTGCAGACAGTAC
This sequence comes from Methanobacteriota archaeon, assembly GCA_002726275.1. Lineage (GTDB taxonomy): Archaea > Thermoplasmatota > Poseidoniia > Poseidoniales > Thalassarchaeaceae > MGIIb-O5. The sequence continues at coordinate 1,091 of PBSO01000005.1, forward strand.
TAGGCCGACAATCACCAATTTGAACCCGAGNCTGAGGCGGTATGCCTGCCCACGAGCGTCGATGTTGCATTCGAATGCCATGATTTCCACTCCCCTGCTCCGATTCATAAACCCATGGCAGCACGACGTCACTCGGGTCTCGTAGGAACTCTGATGCCGACGTACCAGACTCCTATTATTCCCACCAGTATGGTGAAGCCCGCCCCGAAACCCGGGTCCGCCCCATTCCACGACGAGGGGTCGGAAAGCACCCCGTCGCCCTTGGTCGAGACAAGCCAGACGAAGTACGCCGAACTGCTGGCCATGATAGCGATCAGAGAGACGATTCCGTACTTCGCGTGCTTGGGCAGGGTCTTGCCCGTTGCGTAGTACTCGAAGATGGAGNCCCCGAAGTACTGGTTGGTCAGGGTCCACCTGAACAGCCGCTCGCTCGAGATGGAGAAGAAGTATGCAGCGGGCACCGCCCAAGAGACAGTAGGCCAGCCAGGGACCCAAATACCGATTATCGCGAAGACGATGAACAAGCATCCAAGAACGCTGTAGAACCGACTCTTCGCAGGACTGCTAGCAACAGAGTATCTCTCAACGACTTCATCGATGCTCTGAAGNCTCTCTCCCATGGCCTCGGCGTTTCGCGGGGAATTATTATCCTTTCAGATGAGGGGATATCGCCAACCATGAAGCCCTAGAACCCCCTCCGCTCACCATGGGGGAGGGATATGTCATGCCCAGGTTGGGAAGCACCGCCAACCCACTAAGGACAGCGGTACTGATATCNGGAGGTGGATCGGGCCTAGCTGCNCTACTGGAACACCAGAANTCTAACCCCTGCTCCCACAGTACGGTTCTGGTGATTTCNGACTCCCGTGAGGCCGGGGGGCTTGGTCATGGGAGGGCCGCGGGGGTCAAATCAATCGGAATACCAATCCCGCAGGGGCCNTCTGGCAGGAGGGAGCACGAGGAGAAGATACAGAAGGAACTGGAGAGCGAGGACATTGAGCTAGTAGTCCTGAGCGGATACATGAGGATACTGACCCCGGAGTTCGTTTCGGCCTGGAAGGGNCGACTGGTCAACATCCACCCCTCGCTNCTCCCNGACTTCCCNGGNGCCCACGCCCATCGNGACGCNCTNGCCGCNGGAGCNACTGTTTCNGGCTGCACNGTNCATCTNGTGGACGAGGGAGTGGACTCNGGCCGGATTCTGGAGCAGAGGGAGGTTCCGGTGCTTAGCAATGACACAGAAACCGATCTGCAGGAGAGAATAAAGGTAGTCGAGCACAAGCTCTACCCGCTTGCCCTTGACAAGCTCTCCACCGGCAGCTACTCACTCTAGGTCAGAGGGGCTATTCACGTTTCTGACCATTTTTGGGGAGGCCTCCACTATTGAGTGGCGGGACTCAGTCATCTGGATGTGGAGGGGGCGACGGTCATCTCCTATCAAATCGGCTACTTCTGGCCTTACCAGTGCCAATAGGGGGTGGCTGCGCCCCTCCGAGAAGGGTATGGCAAGGGGCTCCTCCGCAATCGCGCTAGCCAAATCCAAGAGCAGAGAAGCCTCGAGCCAGGGCACGTCAACAGGGGCCAATTGAAGGGTATTTGCGCAAAGAGGGTCGTTCAGGGCATCCAGTATCGCTTCTATCGGTCCCGCACGGGGAAAAGAGTCCACTACCCACTCCACCTGCAATTCTCCGTCTACGCACTCCCCATACTTCTCAATGTCCTCAGCACTCGCTACCGCTATCCTGATTGGCTCCAATCCAGCCTCGGCAAGAGCATTCGCGACTCTGTTGATGCAAGCAACCCCCCCGACCTCGATCAACGCCTTGTCGGCCCCCATCCTAGAGGACCTGCCCCCAGCAAGAATCAGAGAACGCATTCAATCACCGCAGCTCGTCCAGCCTGACAAGAGCGTGCTGTATCTCGTCCATCAGATCCAAAGCCCTGTTCATGAAAATCAAACGCTCTTTCCTACCATCGGACTCCTCCAGCCAACGCATGAGTTGTCGAATGTCCTTCGAGTTCCTCTTGACGGTCCATTCTAGGACACTCTCGGAGATGGGGTCCTCCGACGGCAGAAGGCGGCTTGACACGAATCGACCGAGCCCCACCAATCAAATTACTCCTACCCCCGAAAAACACCATTTCCGCCGATATCTACACCCTTTGGAAACGACTCGGGGCCTACATTGCCACTAGGAGCGTTCTTGAAGGGAACGTGTCTCGGCGATTCAAGCTTAGGCCCACTCGAGGGTGCACCGCACCCATCACCACCGCTGTTTTAGCGGGATTTGGAACGAGGCCCCGGAAGTGGGGCCGAGAGCGAAAGGAGAAATGAAAATATGACAAAAGAAGGAAAGTACGTGATACACGCAACTATCCGCACGGACGGCAACGTCCAGCGGAAGGATGTCGTGGGTGCAATTTTCGGGCAGACCGAGGGTCTGCTTGGTGAGGCACTTCAACTTAGGAAGCTACAGAGAACGGGTCGAATAGGACACGTCGACGTGGTTCTCCATCAGAACAAGGGTAAGGTACAGGGAGAAATCCTGGTGTCTTCGTCCCTGGACCAAGTTAGCACCGCTGTAATCGGGGCGGCCTTGGAGACCATCGACAGAATCGGTCCATGCAAGGCAGTAATCAAGGTCAAGCTGATCGAGAACCAGCAATCGGCGAAGAGAGACCACGTTATCGAGAGAGGAAAGCAGTTGCTGATGAACATGGTCAACTCGGGTGTCGACGATTCGAAGAACATCCTAGACGAGGTCAGGGCAGTCCTGACACTGGACACAGAAACGGACTTCCATGGAATGACCGCAGGCCCCATGGTGGGGGAATCAGATGCTATCATCATCGTGGAGGGAAGGAACGACGTTCGAAACCTCCTGAAGTTCGGAATCAAGAACGCTATCGCCACAATGGGTTCCGGAATCAAGCCGGAGCTAGTTGATCTAGCCAAGAAGAAGAAGGGAGTGACCGCGTTCGTCGATGGCGACCGCGGTGGCAAGCTCCTCCTGATGGAGATCAGTGGCCAGCTAGGCAAGGCCCTAACGCATGTCGCACTTGCGCCCCAGAGTAGAGAGGTAGAGCATCTCGAGGGCAAGGTCATCACCAAGCACCTGCAACAGAAGGAGGCTGCTAGCAAAGCAGTCACTAGGATACAGTCAGAGCTGAATAAGGAAGATGACAAGTCCGTGGGACGAGGCAACGAGTCCCTCGTGGCACCAGAGCACGTCAAGGAGTGGGCTTCACACCTTGAGGGGCTGAAGAAGAATAATGCGATAATCATCCTTGAGGATGGCTCCGGGACCGAACCAATCGGCGCTAGGGGACTAGCAACCGCCATGGCAGATTCAGAGAACGCTGCGGGGCTGGTATTCGCAGGAAAGGTCAACGACCGAATATTCGAACTAGCCTCTGGAGCAGGTATCGAGAACGTGCTGGGAACATCAGTCGGAGGCGTCACCCGCAAGGGCAACGTCCAGGCATACTCAGCTGAAGATCTCTGAGTCTGAACCCCCCTATACGCGGCGGGACTATGTCCCGCCCCGAACGCACCTGTGACACCGCTCATTAGCAGAAGGCATCAAAAGTCCCATAGGTCCGCTGAGGGCGATGGAACAGACCACCGCAGGCATCCTAGCCCTTTACGGGCTCTTGGGAGTCACCATCCTCGCACTGTGGCTGAGGCACCAGTCCGTTCTACGACAAAGAGACAAGATGGCGAACAGGATGGGAAACCTCCAGGCCGATCTTTCCGTAACAACCCAAAGGCTCGATCTCCTCTCCAGAGGCGTGGACACCATTCTCGGAGAGACTCCCCAAGTGCACAACCTCCTAGGTGTCCACAGGAAGCTCGAGAGCGCGGAGAACTTGCTCTTTGACCAGGGAGTAGCCGTTAGCTCCAGCGAGTCATGTGCCATAGCCACCCACGCTGCCAAGGCGATACTCGAGAAGCACCCCGGGTTGGATGCAGATGAGGCCGACGCTACGAGCCTCCCTGGGTTGCTGCCTCTCGTAGGAAGGCTGGACGCAATATTGACGGAGGCCGAGATGAAGGCCGAGGATCTGGAGCTAAATGGAAACGAGCAGCGGCTCCTCGGGGAACTTTTCCATGCCATCGAACGAGGAGAGAGGGCAGCCGACTCCTATAGAATGGCCAACGAACTCGATCCTGAGAATGCATCCTCGCTAAGGTCCCTGTCGTTGATTCAGAGAGAGTCCGGTGACCTCGACTCCTTGGACAGGACACTGGAGAGGCTGCTGGCCATCGACCCGGACGACGTGGCGGTCCTCGCCGAGCAATCAGTGTTGCTCGTCGGCACTGATCCCGACAGGCTAAGGAGAAACAAAACGCGACTCATGGCACTGGGCGAGGAAGTCAGTGAAACAGAAGAGACAGCAGAACTGTCAGAAATCGCCGTCAGAGCCCACGAAGCAAGACTCTCCACAGACCCTAGAGAGCTTGACCCGTCTGACGCAGCTAGGCTAGTTGAGAAGGCTGCCAAGCTATTCATGATGGGTGAAGCAGGAGCAGCCCTGGAGGCGGCAACCCTCGCTGTAAAGGTGCAGGAGGACAATGGCGCGGCATGGCTATTGCATGCAAAGATACTGGCAGCAGGAGAGGGCAAGTCAAAGGAAGCCCTCCAGAGCATCCGAAGCGCACACGCCCTAGGCGAGTACACAGTAATCCTGGAATCGGAGATTCTGGAGAACGAGGGACGCTTGGACGCCTCGAGGGCGGTTTTGGAGGAATGGCTTGAGACTAAGCCCGAGGATGCCGAGGCTAGGTCGAGACTCAGCTTCGTCATGATGAGGGCCGGAGCTATCGATTGGTCGAGGAAGGTTCTGGAAGAGGCGCCCCCAATTTGCTGGGAACACTCATCGATGCACACCATGGAAGGAAGGCTGCATCTTCACGACGCAGAAGGCCATCGGGACGCGTATGGTGTGCATGATCAGATAATGATTCTAGACGCATTGGTCTCATTCGATGCAGCCATAGAACACGACAGAGAAAGCGGACTAGCGTGGCTTGGACGGGCCAAGGCGCTCCGCTATCAGGGGTCTTACAATGAGGCAGAGGTCGCTTTGGTCAGGGCAAGGAGACTAATCCCAGATCACCCGTCTATCGCTTTGGAAGAGTCACTTCTCTGCGTCGAGAACGGAAAGCTAGACCAAGCCAGTGCCCATATCGCCGAGGCAGCAACACTACTCCACAACCACTCCGCCGTCCCCTTTGTCAGAGGTCTAATTGCCGCTAACCAAGGGAGACTAGCAGAGTCCCAGACGCTGTTCTCCAAAGTACTGGAGATGGAGCCAGACCATATCAGAGCCAGACTCAACAGATGCTCAGCATCCCTACTGAAGGAGGATTTGGAGATGGCACTCGACGATGCCAATTACATCTTGGCCCGAGCCCCAGACTTCCTATTGGCCAGACAGAGGAGAGCCGAGATTCTGATGAACATAGGTGACTGGGCGGAGGCGGAGGCAGAGCTTCGCAGGCTCCTAGAGAGGAGAGAGGAACACGTCATGGCGCTCGTACACCTAGGAACGTGCCTCAATGCTATGGATAAGGCTGAGCAGGCCGAGAGGCCATTGAACAGGGCCCTCCAGATCGACCCCCTGAACTCAGATGCCTGGTACCAGAGAGGGCTGCTCTACCTCGATTTCGGAAGAGGGGATGAGGCACTCTCGGATTTCGAGAGTGCCGCCAAGCATGACACGAAGCACATAGACGCGAGACTGATGATTGCTGCCATCCACCATGAGGGAGAAAACTCAGAGTTGGCCACAGCCTCGTGGAGAAAGGTCCTAGACATAGATCCACAGCACCGACTAGCTAGAAGGAGACTAGAGGAATGCAAGGACCAAAGCCTCGCCCGAAGCCACATTCTGAGGCCGGAGGATTGAACCACCTCCTTACGTCCCCCATGGCATGAGCCAAGTGATGGAGCCCGGTTCGAAAGCCCCAGAATTCAGACTTCCCAATGCAAACCCCAACTCTGGTTCAGAGTCCATGTCCCTAGCAGAAGCGATGGGCGAGAACGGACTTATCGTGGCCTTCACCTGCAACCACTGCCCCTACGTAGTTGGTTCCGAGCCCAGGATAGAGGCCATTGCAGAAAAGGCCAGGTCCAATGGAATAGGATTCGTCGGCATAAACTCAAATGACCCCGTGATGTACGAGTCGGACTCATGGGATAACATGGTCAAGAGAGCCTCCAGGGGGATGACATACCCATACCTCCACGACAGCACCCAAGAGGCCGCTACATCATATGGCGCAGAGAGGACACCCGAGTTCTACCTGATTGGAACCGACACGAACGTCGTCTACAGAGGCAGACTGGACGACTCCCCGAGAGACCCCTCGCATGCTAAAACTAGCGAACTATCGGATGCTATAGATGACCACATCTCCGGAGCGAAAGTCAGGATTCCCAGAACCGATAGCATAGGGTGCTCGGTCAAGTGGAAGGCCTGAAAAAACAACTTCTAATCAGCCATCTTTCCATTCAAAGGAAAAGTTGCGTTCAAATGGGACCCTTAACTTGGAGCATCATGGTCGCGGAGGAGCCGATACACATGCTCCGCAAGCAGGAATACCTAGATGAGGTCTCAGAACTGGATTTGCCAGCATCATACGCAACGTGGTACAATCTCGATGTGGCGACCCTTCTGGCGAGAACCAGGATCGTTGGCCACGAGGTGGATAGTGACACTGGCCAGTCCCTAGTATTCTTCGACAGGAGCCTGATGCTGTGCTGCCCAGAGTCAGGGAGGATGCACCACTACCCCAAGCATCTCCTACACTGTTTCGTCGATGACAACAGGTGCGACTGCTCCGAGCACGACGGCGTCGTTTTCCGGGCGGAGCTGTTCTCCATTTCTCCAACCGGCGAGCAGCTATGTTGGGAGGCAAACTGCCGATCCGAGATGGAAGTGCCCAATGTACAGTCGAAGGTCTCTCGCTGGCTTAGTTGGCTCAATCAGTAGGCATATCCTGCGCAATCTTGAGAACAGGATGGAAGGTCGGCCAATCAATGGGAACACGCATTACGCGCGTCCATGGGCGAATGGTCCTCGACTCCCGAGGCAATCCAACAGTGGAGGTTGATTGTCAAACGGAGGGCGGCACCACTGGACGAGCAGCAGTCCCATCCGGTGCTAGCACGGGACGGCACGAAGCCGTAGAACTTCGCGATGGGGGGTCCATGTGGTCCGGGAAGGGAGTCACAAAGGCTCTAGCCAACGTCAATGGCCCGATAGCCGATGCCATCATTGGCATGGACGTCACTAACCAAGAAGGGGTCGACCAAGCAATGAAATTGGCCGATGGAACAGCCAATAAATCGAAATTGGGAGCGAATGCAATACTCGGGGCTTCCATGGCTTGCCTACGTGCAGCGGTTGGGCCCGCAGAGATTTGGCAGCGCCTCCCCTCCGAGAACCCATCACTCCCTGTTCCCCTGATGAACATCCTGAACGGTGGGGCACACGCCAACTCGAACGTCGATGTTCAGGAATTCATGATTGTTCCACACGGATTCGAAACATTCCCCGAGGCCCTGCGAGCAGGGGTTGAGATATATCACTCACTCCGTGACGTCTTGAAGGCCGCTGGATTGCTCGGTGGGGTCGGCGATGAGGGCGGCTTTGCCCCCGACCTACCAAGAAACGAAGAGGGACTCAGGTATGTCGTAAACGCGATATCCGCCGCTGGCTACAAGCCCGGTGACGAGGTGTCAATAGCACTCGATGTCGCTTCACAGGAGTTCCTCGAGGAGGATGGTTACCACATCGACGGACGAGTCCTGACTGGCTCCGAACTTGGCGCCCTTTACTCCTCTTGGCTGGACGAGTACCCCATCGTCTCAATCGAGGATCCCTTCGGTGAAGACGACTGGGACTCCTGGGTAGAATTCACTTCCAGAGAGGGCCACAGGGTGCAGATTGTTGGCGATGACCTGTATGTCACAAACGCAGACAGGTTCTCCAAGGGAATAGAGATTGGCGCATCAAATGCCATTCTAATCAAACTCAATCAGATTGGTACGGTTACCGAAACCCTACAGGTTATCCAGATGGCCAAGGAAGCAGGTTTTGGGACCATAATCAGCCACCGCTCCGGGGAGACAGCCGACTCGATAATTTCTGATATTGCCGTAGGGACCAATGCAGGCCAAATCAAGACGGGAGCACCAGCTCGTTCGGACCGTACTGCCAAGTACAATCAACTTCTCAGAATAAGCGAGCAATGCGTCAATTACGCAAGCCTCCCCGACTACTAGTGAAGACTTGCCAGGAGTAGCGGCAGAACGATTGTGGCATCTGACTCAATCATGAACCTAGGGGTGGCGACGTCTATTTTCTCCCAACTTATTTTCTCATTGGGAGGGGCGCCCGAGTAACCGCCATAGGAGGCCTTGGATTCCGATATCTGTGCAAACCAAGACCACAGTGGGACGTCCATCCCTACATCCTGCCTCAGCATCGGAACCACTGAGATGGCAAAATCACCTGAGATTCCACCCCCTACTTGCAGTATTCCGGTGGGCGAGTCATCTTCCCTGTACCAGTCTGCCAGGGACTGCATTGCCTCCAAACCACCCTTGACTATCGAAGCGTCCTTCAATGATCGATCCAAAACCCTCGCAGCCAATATGCTGCCAAGCGTTGAGTCCTCCCATCCCGGTGTGAATATTGGTAGATTGGCGTCAGCGGCAGCCATGAGCCATGACTTTTCAGGGGAGGAGTCGAAATCCAAACCCCCATGCAGAAGCAGGTCATACAGGTACTCGTGTGGGAATCTGCTATCCCCTGCGGCCTCGGCATCCTCCCACAAAGCCATCAGTGACTCCTCGAGTCCTCTGAATGACTCTTCGGGGATAGCGACATCGGTGACCCTGTTCATTCCCCTATCTCTGAGGTTGGCATCGTCCTGTGCGGTCAAGTCCCTCCAGTTACTAATCTTCTCGTACTTGGAACGTGAAACCAAGCTGAAAACCTCTTCCTCAAGATTGGCCCCTGTGCAACAAATCGCATGCACCTTCTGGGCCCTGATCGCGGGTGCCAGACTCCTGCCCATTTCTGCAGTCGACATCGCCCCTGCCAGAGTGACCATGAGCCTGCCCCCCCCGTCCAGGAACTCCCTGAGAGACGAGGAACACCTAGCCAACTCCCCTGCGTTGAAGTGGAGATAGTGCTCGTCCATGAACTCCCTGATACTCATTCAATCACCCGAAAAGAACCTAGGGACACTCTCCCTCCTGATTAGACGAATTCCCTCAGCTTCGGCCTCAAGGGAGCTATTGATGTAATCAGCGACCCCATCCGGAGAGTCTTCCCCGCAGGTGAACACATCTATGGCCAGCAAACCAGAGTCAGAGTAGCAGTGGGCCGTAACGTGACTCTCATCGATTAACACCACTGCGGCAAAGCCGGGGGGGCTCTCAATACCGTCGAAGCTCACGACGTGTGAGTGCACCTCTCTAATTCCCGACTCCTGCACTGCCTCTCTCATGACAGCGAGCATCCACTTGCCGTCATCTGGAACGGGGGAAGAGTACCCGACATAGTCCAAAAGGACGTGCCTTCCTCTCGCCTCTTCGCCGCTCATGTGCAGACTGGGAACCTGCCGCAATTTCAAACTCACTCATCTAACAGCCAATTTCGTAGCCTATCGAGCCCCTCTTCTATGGCCTCTTCATCAGTTGCGTAAGACACCCTAATGAAACCCTCCCCACCTGTGACAAGGGAGGCGGGAATCAACTGAACACCAGCCTCCAGTGCACCATCAGCGAACTCCGTGTCGCTCATCCCCGTTCCAGTGATGTCAGCAAAGATGTAGAAGGCCCCTTCCGGCTCGACGACCCTAATTCCAGGCAACGCCGACAGCCCGTCCCTCATCATCACCCTCCTCTTGCGATATTCCCGGTTGAACTTCATGACTGCATCATCGCAAGACAGTGCCACCCTTGCAGCCTCCATCATGAATGTGGGGACGTGCGAGGCTGAGTTTGCTTGGCTCTTCACCGCAGCCTTCACAGCATTGCGGGGACCTGTCAAGAATCCGAGCCTCATCCCTGTCATCGCCCAAGATTTCGACCACCCATTCACTACGATGGTCCTCTCCTTGCCCCCCGGCAGAGCAGCTGGGGACACGTGCGGCCAATCCACCCAAACCATTCGCGAGTATATCTCATCGGACACAATCCAGAGATCGTGCTCTATTGCAATATCTAGGATGCCCTGAATCTCATCAGGAGTGAAAACGGCACCTGTGGGGTTACAGGGTGAATTGAGGAGTATCATCCGCGTTTTGTCAGTAACAGCATCACGTATCGCCTGGAGGTCCGGATGGAAGTCCTCCTTCCTCACAGGTACGTGAACTGGGACCGCGCCAATGAATTCGAGCATGGGCTCGTAGGATGCCCATGAGGGAGCCAGAAGGATAGCCTCATCACCGGGCATCGTGGTAATCAGGAATGAGTAAAGCATGGCCTGCTTGGCTCCCGGTGTGACCACTACGTCTTCCGCTGTCACGACTATGTCATGGTGCTTCGAGAGATAGTCGGCCACCGCTTGGCACAGTTCCATAGAGCCAGCGCCACGAGTGTACTTCGTATTCCCCTCTTCCAGCTCCTTGATAGCCGCATTGAGGATCTCATCAGGTGTCGAGAACCCCGGTTCCCCGACAGTCCAGCGCACAACCTCGGGACCGGGAGGCTGGAGATAAGGGGCGAAACCGACACCCAACCCATCGAACCTAGAGGATATCTCCGGCATGCACCCCACGAGTGGCAGGACGACCATCAAGGTATGGAGTGCTTCGGATAGCCTTCAAGAGAGGATTGCGAGTCGCAGGGCTGCTGCACGGGTGGCAGAGCAGCTATGCAACGGACTGCAGATCCGTGGACCCGGGTGCAAATCCCGGCCCGTGCTCCAATCAATCACTCTTCCATTCCATGTCGTAATGAAGGCCAATTCCCTCTATTTCGAATATGTCCGAGACAATTTTGAAACCACACCTCTCATACATTGTTACTGCCTTTATTCTGGCGTTGCACCAAATCCCCGAGCCATTCTGAGTAGCATGCTCTTGGAGGCCCCTCACTATCCTAGAACCAATCCCCCGATTGCGAAAACCGGGTGATACTGCCATACCTCGAATTCTGTACTTGCAACCATCCCTACCATCCACCTGCAATGTGGAGCACCCAATGAGCTCACCGTTCTCATAGAAACAAAGGAAACTCGTCGTAGGGTCCTCGTCTATTCCGGGGTAATGCTCCGTACCCCTGGGGAGCCCCTCTCTGAGGACATCATATCTCATATTCAAATGGGCGTCGTCGACATATTCCTCCCAGACCAGCCCCTGCTTCATGACAGTGCGGAGAAGGGGGCCGAGAAGAACTATTCTTCGCCTAGTGCGTCCAGACTCGACTCCACGGCCGAGAGGCAAGCCAGGATGTCATCCATCGTTGACCTCACGCCGGAGAGGCTCTCTGTGGAAACGACTATCCTCAACTCAGACGCACCATCTACATCCACGATCTCACCTTGGAAGAAACCCGGGTCATCCGGCTTAATTGAAGCCAGAAGCAGCTCTGCGCGTTCCCGAGAGCCGGCCCATACCAACTCTGCTTCCACACCCCCCATGATTGCCGGAAACACTGCATCCTTTTCATTCCAATCTCCGATGCAGTGCATATTGTTATTAATCCACAAGAAAACCGGAAGGCATGACTTGGACCCCTAACCAGATTTGGCGTTGGACACACATCACATTCGCTACATTGTGGCTAGCCGAACTTCTATTCGGAGTTCCTTTGATGTTGATCGAGATTGTGTTTGGTGAGGCGCTAACCGAAAGGGAGGTTATGGGCCTCCCGTTCCAGGATGCCTTGTTCGTCCTCCTGTTGGTTCCAGTCGTAATTACAGGGTTTTCCAAATGGCCCCTTTATCCATGGTACAAGAAAAGGAAGAGCAAGTCGGAAGGGCGATTCAAATTCATTGGCCCCTGGAATGGAAATCAGATTTGGCGATGGATCCACATTACAACTGGCTCTTTGTGGGTAGTCTTGCTGGCAGACGGTTTGTTCCTCGAGGGCCTGATTTTCGGGGAGGACGAGGAAGCACTTCTGCCAATGGTGGCGTTTCTTATCGCATTCTTTGGCACAATAATATCGGGTTGGGCCAAATGGCCGATATATCCATGGTACAAGAAGCGAAAGAATCGCAAAATGCGAGCAAAAAAGGAAATGGCGGCTGCTATCGAAGAAGAATGAAACTGTCCAACAACACTCATGAGCAAACCTCCCCCCCCGGAGCCATGGCAGAGCGGCTACCTCCAGCTAAGACGGCTGAATCTGTAACGGCCGGCCATCCTGACAAGCTATGTGACTCCATATCTGACTCAATACTGGATGCTTGTTTGACCATTGACCCCAATGCAAGAGTCGCAGTCGAGACACTGGTTAAGGGGACCAAGGAAAAGTCCTACATCGTACTGGCGGGAGAGGTAACGCTGGCAGGTGAAATCAGCGACGAGGAATACGAGTCGATAGCAAGGAGAGCCGCTAGCGAAATAGGATACACCGATCATTCCATAGGCATGGATGCGACCAATTCAGAGACTTGTGAGGTGACTGTACTCATAACGACCCAGTCCCGATTCATCAGCCAGGGGGTCGATGGCGACATGGACTCCCAGGGGGCAGGAGATCAGGGCATAATGTTCGGCTATGCATGCAAGGAGACAGAGGGCACACCGGGGATGGATGGCAGGCTTTTCCCGCTCCCCGCAGCCTTGGCCCAGAGAATATGCAGACGACTGGATATGATAGTAGCGAGCGGCGAGATCCCATGGATTCGCCCAGACGGAAAGAGCCAGGTCACCGTTGAGTATGACTCCGAGGGCAATCCGAGTCACGTACAGACAGTCGTTGTCGCCGTCCAGCACGATGACGCGCTCAAGAACCGATTCGGGGGGGATGTAGACGCAGAGCAAGAGTTCGTCCATGAGCAGGTACGCAAGCACGTAGTCGAGCATGCGATACCCGGGAATTGGATTTCCTCCGGCTACAAGCTGATAGTCAATGGCACGGGGAGGTTCGCAGACCCAGGCGGCCCCTACTCGGATGCCGGGCTCACCGGTCGGAAGATCATAGTGGACACATACGGAGGGGGTATGCATGGAGGCGGAGCATTCAGCGGGAAGGACCCATCTAAGGTCGATAGAACCGCTGCATATCATGCTAGATGGGCAGCCAAGCATGTTGTTGCATCCGGATTAGCTGAACGATGCGAGATACAGGTTTCCTACGCCATAGGAGTACCACACCCCATCAGCCTGCTCGCAGACACCTCGGGAACCGGGGCCATCCCTGACGAGGAGCTCTCTCACAGGCTCCTGAAATCATTCGATTGGAGGCCAGCTGCGATGATCAGGGACCTAGACCTGAAGCGACCCATCTACCGAAAGACGGCTTCAGGGGGGCACTTCGGAAGATCACCGACGAGCGAAGGCCACTTCCCTTGGGAGCAGATTCACCAAGATAGGATAGAAGCACTCCATAACTCGTAATTAGCGTGAATTACTACCACTGTTGGACATGTCCGGTACGCCTACTTTGGTTCAATTCACGCTTGCCGTGGCATGGTTCGAGCCACCGCAGACGGAAGCAATAGAATATCAGCCAAGAGAAATACTGGCAAATCTCAGATGTCAGTTCTGATTGCAACAATACTAGTAGCCTCCCTATTCGCTCCTTCGGTGTCACTTGGTAGCATCTCCCTCGAACCAGAACAAACCAGGTACAACACCGCCAACAACACCACAGACGAGGCAGCCACGCAAGCGCTTCTCTCGAACCTGAACACATCCAACCCGATAGAGGTAACTGGAATCATGGACGACCAGGGAAGGGTCCACCTGGTGTGGATTGAGAATGGCTCGTTACCAATGCTACAGTATGCGTTGATTTCCACAAACGGGATCGACTCCGTTCTCATTGCCAACACCCTAGTCGGCCAGAGCAACTACACAGAGGTCTCCAGCCCCTCCATGGTCCTCGACTCCGACAATAACGCGCATATCGTCTGGGCAATCACTGATGTCGAGATACTTTACTCAATACTGGACCCTTCCGAGGATGATCAAGACGGCTCGACGGGCGATGTGTACAACATGACGCTCACCAGCGAATACATCATTGCCGATGGCACTGGAATTCGCAACGACCCGGACATCGCAGTCGACTCGAATGATGCTATGCACATAGTATGGGTCGATACGTACGACCCTCAGGGACTCTACTTCGGAACGCCGCTGATCTACTACAAGATGGTTGCAATGAACTCCACCGGAGGGGTCGAGGTCGTGATCAACAACACACTCGTAACCCCTGCACTGGGGTACAAGGGTAACCCAGCAGTTTCGATAGGCGCCAACAACACTGTTATCGTGGTATGGGAGGACACCCGTGGAAGCCTGATTGAGTACGTAGGGCTCCTTGACACATCTGGTTCGATGACCGCCGAGTGGGAGGACATGTGCGCTGTCTTCTACGGAGGAAACCTGACCAGCGGCGAGTATTTCCAAGGAGTGAAGCCACTGCTGGAGACAGCGAGCATCACAGTTCTTGAGACACTCTATGCCCTGAGCGGACAGATGGCCCATGCATCTGGACACAAGAACTGCGAGGACGGCTACGCCACTGGTGGAAATGGTACTGCAGGACCAAGAACCGACTACCTCGGGCAAATTCCGACAGACAACTCCGGCGGAATCAGGGCACTCACTGAGGCCGTTTACAATGAAAGCGCTCTCAGCATCCCCACTGACTGGGGTTACTACAGTGAGATGTGGGGTCCAGCATCGACATGGGCCTGCACCTCATGGAGGGATTACTCGTCAATGACTCCCGGCAACCCCCCCTCATCTGCAGACCACTCGTGGAACCCAAATGCGACCAAGCTGATTATTCCTGTTTCTGATGAAGGGCCATATGGCGGTTCCGGCAATGGCTACCAGGCACAGGAAGCCGATGACTACCAGAGCATCAGAGAGGCTCACGACGCCTGCGTCAATGCGGGGATTATTCCAATCCCCATAGCTGGAACAACTTCCTACGGTGCTAATACCATATGGGCTAACGACACCCATGTACGATCCCATATGATGGACCTAGCACAATGCAATGGAAACTTCACCGGCCTCGCAGACAGAACCTGTGACGGACTAACCACAGCCACAAAGGACGCAGGAGGCGAGATGTTCCTCTACCCATCAGACAACATGGCCAACTTCGAGGGCGACTTCGAATCGGGTTACCTCACAAATGGTTGGGGGGTATCAGGATCCTCGGACGCGTGGTCAGTTGAAGCAGCCGACAATGGACTGGTCTACTCCCAGGCGAACCTGTGCGACATAGGTGGGACCACAGGCAACCCATCCTTCTACTCAGTTTCCTGCAACTACACACAACCAGCTGGAGAGACCGTAGACTTGACGGTGAATGTGGACAACTGGGCTTCAGAGTTCAGCATGGACGTCCTACTTCCTGATGGCACGGTCGCCTCATTCAACAGTAGCTCAGTGTACAACCAATACAGCGGGGTTCTGGTAAGCTTCACCGGTGCCGGTAACTACACCATCTTCCTGAATGACACCTATGGAGACGGGGGGACCTCCGTATCAGCCGACTACACCTACGTCTCATCCACAAACCCATCTTCAACGCCAATATCAGGAATATATTCCGCGCAATCAGGCGCAATCACCCATACGGAGAGCTCCAATCTCGAGTTCACAGGCGTCCTAGCCAACGGAACTGTCAGCTTCTCCTACAACGTATCTTCTGAGGCGGGCTACGACTTCCTCAAGTTCTACCTGGACGGCATTCAGCTTGCTCAGTGGTCCGGCTCCCAGAGTGGGAACTTCTCGACCCCAGTCTCCCTAGGTCAGCACACGCTGAAGTGGGCATATGTCAAGGACAGCAGCGTAAGCGTCGGGAATGACGCAGCATGGGTCGATGACGTCACCATACCGGTCGCGAATTACACGGAGGAGGTAAACGCGCTAGTCCAATCCATCATAGCGCTGACGACGAGTAGTGGCTCGACCGAGACATACCTGTCGGTGCTTGATCCGTATTCAATGATTAGCAACCCAAGGAGCACTTGGAGCATGGGCGACCCGGGCCACAGCGTGGACTCCGAAACAGGAGAGTATGTGGAGGACACAGGACCATCTGTAGACTACGTATGGCAGGATGGAATCGGTTGGAGCACTATCGGCCACTTGGTAATAGTAAACGACACCCGCCTCACCAACGGCCATGGCTGGAGCGTCAGCCCAGAGGTGAATAGCGACGACAATGGAAACGTACACGTCGTCTGGGTAGATGGCCGCTCCGAGGAGCACAGCCGGACCGCTCCTTCACAATTGCACTACATGCAGATGGACCTGTCTCGTGCCGGGCCCTTCGATGGCGAGGCAGACGGACTTGACCTCAGCACAGTATCCGTAGTCACAGACTCACTCGTCCCGGGATCCGACATGACATGGGGCGCCAACCCGAGAGTGGACTTCGATAACGATGGCTCCGTGCATGTTACATGGTTCGAATCATCCCCCGACGCCGCTGATGGAGAGGGAGTCGTAGAGCTCCGATGGACCAGAATTACAACACCCCAGCTCGATCAAAACGGCCAACTGCCACTTGGACAGAGCTTGGATGAAGCATATGGCGTAATTAACACCAGGATAATTGCCCAGAGCACAAGCAATCTGATGGGCGTGTTCGGGGATGGGATAAGCTCCGGCTCACAGCCCATTGTGAACTTCGATTGGCCAAACAGGGACATCGTGTGGACAACCCCTGACTGCGAGGAATCGGAGACCGTTACAGAGGACCAGTGGGATGTATGCATGTGGTCAGAGAACGTGTATCAGATGGATCTAGATCTAGCTGAAAGCCAAGAGGAAGAGATCACGCTTTATCCGGGAGAGGCTACTACAATCAACTTCATACTAAGGGGAATCACCGTTCCAGGCGGAAGCGACATAGTAATTGCAGACTCTTCGGATGTACCGACAAACTGGTTCTTCGACATAGGTTTCTCTGGGAACTACCAGCCCACGACCACGTTAGTGGAAGGGATCAACTCGGATTTGGACCTCTTCTTGAGAGCACCCAGCCTAAGGGACGTCAATCAAGACCAGTTCTTCGAAGTCACGGTTTCGGTAACCTCATCCACGATGGAACAGGCCACAGCCGATATCACCATCCTCGTAAATCTGGTCAACGAGGGCGACTGGGACGATGATGATATGGACGGAATACCCGATTGGGACGATGACTGCCAGTTCGGGGACACCGATTGGACATCGAACTTCCAGTCCGACCACGACTCTGATGGCTGCCGAGACTCCACTGAAGACACGGATGACGACAACGACGGACTTCCCGACTCGGAGGACGCCTGCCCCTCTGGGGTCATTGGCGAATACCTCGATGCCGATGCAGACGGCTGCGATGACCTCACAGAGGATCCGGACACCGACGGCGATGGCGTAGAGAATCACCTCGACCAATGCCCGAATGGGGCACAGTACTGGGCGGACTTCGCAGAAGATCACGATGGAGATGGCTGCAGAGACGGCGATGAGGACAACAATGACGACAACGACCCGTTCGAGGACTCAGAAGATGAGTGTCCCAAGGGAGAGGTTGGTTGGTCCGATCCAATTTTCGACAATGACCAAGACGGGTGTCACGACCTAGCAGAGGACAGAGACGACGATAACGACGGAGTCCCAGATGAAAACGACCTATGCCCCCAGGGAATGACAGTATGGTTCTCCGAGCCATCCGGGGATTTCGATGCCGATGGATGTCACGACCTAGCAGAGGATGCAGACGACGACAACGACGGGGTCCCAGATGAAATCGACAGTTGCCTGATGGGGCTATCCAATTGGAAATCTACCCTGATAACTGATTGGGACTCTGATGGCTGCCATGACGAGATGGAGGACGCTGACGACGACAACGATGGCATATTGGACCACGCCGACCTTTGCAAGCGAAGCACCCCAATTGGCCCAGGTGTCGATTTGGATGTAGATGGGTGCAACGATGAAACGGAAGACACCGATCTGGATAATGACGGAGTAGAAACCCCCTCAGACAACTGTGAGGACGATCCAACATCGGGATGGGTATCTACTACATGGAATGACGTTGACCAGGACGGGTGTGTTGACACAGACGACTGGGACGACGACAACGACGGCGTACCCGACCCGATCGACGACTGCCCTTCAACGCAGTTCTTGACCGTCGACATGGACCGAGATGGCTGTATGGACGACACGGAGGACTTGGACGACGACAACGACGGCGTACCTGACTCGAGAGACCTCTGCCCTGTTGGAATAATGAATTGGATCTCAGATAGATCGACAGACATTGACAACGACGGCTGCATGGATTCCGTAGAGGACGACAATGTCCCCAATGCATTACTGGCCACAGTCACGGGAAGTGCATTCTCCACCCTGATGGTTGGAAGTGCTGCCATACTTCTAGTAGCTGCTGCGGTGCTGGCTAGAAGGAGTCGCAACTCTCCCCTACGTGGCTATTCAGATGGAACATGGGAAGTCGAATCAACCATGTCAGAAGGTGAAAGGGCAGCTACTCAGAATCCCGATCCGAAGGAAGAGGGAATCAGAAAACTATCCGATATGGGGTATTCTCCAGAAGTAGCCAAGGCAATACTCGATGCCGAGGAAAGAGCTCGAAGGAGACGTAACTGATTGCGGAG
Source organism: Methanobacteriota archaeon (assembly GCA_002726275.1). Taxonomy (GTDB): domain Archaea; phylum Thermoplasmatota; class Poseidoniia; order Poseidoniales; family Thalassarchaeaceae; genus MGIIb-O5. The sequence continues at coordinate 19,928 of PBSO01000005.1, forward strand.
TAGCACCTATGAAGCACTTTGATAACCTCCACTATGCACTGGGGTGATGAGGATATCCATGAGGGCAGTCAGAGTTGAGTGCGCCGCTCCCTCGATAATCCACGATCCTCGAGCTGTAGCTGCAATGAACTGCATTAGCTGGGACTACAGGGGCACCCTGGGAATAGAAAGAGGCAATTTACGGGCGATGTTTGAGTGTATCACGGCGGATGGCATCTGCCCCCAGGCTGGTACCAGCATTTCTGGAGTAACGATAGTAGAGATACTCGAGGAATGGCAGACGGACTACCTGACACACCATCTCGTAACAGTGGAATTTTCAAGGGATTTCATCGGGCGCTTCTTCGAAAACGGAGACCTGACAATTTTGGCCGGATCGAATCTCACCAGTAATGGCCTCGTGATCCAAGTGGCGGGAAGGCAGTCATCAATGGTGTCCTTCCTGAGATCCATCAGAGAGGAGATACCCATAGAGAGGGTCACCAAGGCCACAAATTCAGAGGGAATAGCCCAGAACGGCCCCACACTACAGCAATTCAGAATTGTGAAGCTAGCATACAAGAGCGGATGGTACGAGGCCCCGAAGAAGATATCCATAAGGGGCCTGGCAAGCAAGCTCGGCCTTTCCAAATCAACAGTTGCAGAGCAGCTAATCAAGGCAGAGAATGAGATAGTAGGGGACTTCCTTGGAAAGTCCAACTAGAATGAGTCAATCCTCGTCTGAATTCCCCTGTTCACGAACCACGATTTTTCCAATTCGCCAGGCGAGGAAACCCTACTCGTGATGAATCGGACCGCCTCATTCACCGAATCGAAACTCCTCCCCCTGCCCTTCAGAGCCTCCCTCACGGTCTCTCGAATAAGCCAGACACCAACCGGCGCCCAATAACCGGGGCCGATATCCCTCCAAACCATACAAGCTCCGGATTTACCAATCGAATCAAGGTACTCCAGTACCCCCAATCTCGCGGAGTAGTAAGCTCCAGTCACCCTGCTCGCATAATTGGTTCTAGGACACCCCTCTTCCCAGTCCCCCAGAACGCTGCCCCCGTCCGACCAAAGAGAGCCGCCCGTCCAAGCCTCCATCATGTGGAAGGCCCACGTCCCCGGAGTGACCATGATGTGGAAGTGGTTGTCCAGGTAACTTGCTTCAAAGACGAGCACCTTGTCCAACGACGGAAGGTCACGGACCCTCTCCCAGAGCCTCTTGCCCAGTGTATCATCGGTTGCAGTAATGCCCCACCTAGTTGGAACCAGCCTCCTGCTCTCGGCCTTGCCCAATAAGCCAGAAGACAGCATTCTGGATATCTGGGCCTCCCCTGTGCCTGATTCGACTAGCTCCCCCATGGCATCCGATGCTAGAACATCGACCTCCCCCGTTATCGAGTCGATCTTTCTGGATACACTGGCATGACCAACAACTTCTGCCCGAAGTACCTCTCCAGATGGGCCCAAGGGCGTGCTCATGCTGTCGAAGGTCGGATTACCGCCAATCGTAACCGGCTTCGCAAAGTCAAGCTCCACATCCACGCTGGAAGAAGCCTTGGCAATCAACTGGGTGGCCTCTAGGACCAAATCAGGACAAACAGCGCTTGAAACCCTCATTTTCCTTCCCCCAGTGACAAGATTGGCGTGCCTTGCAGCAACCTCCTCCAGTGGCCTACCAAACATCTCTGCTGGGTCGCCGAACGAATCTGTCGAATTATCATCAGGGGCCAGTGAAGCAGTAAGGCCCGCTCTCACATCCGGATAGCCATGCCTTCCAACGAACAGAGATGGAGGGCTCGGGCCAACCATCTCAACAACGCTCGAGGCCTGTGCAACAGGAAGCCTACTCTTCACTTCAGCGAGAAGGGGGCAGGGGTCAATTCCACACATCCCCTTCGTCCCCCTGCACTCTATGCACTCGGGGAACATCGCCACACAATCAAATCGGACGCTCTTAGCGATAGCGATTCGTGAACAGGTGTGGGACGGGATTGAAAGGGGATTCATTTGTCGCAGGTACATGGCAAAGATACCCGCCGTGATCCTCCAGCAGTTCGTAGGTATGGGTGACTATGAGAGGACTCTGGCCATAGACAGGGCCTCCAAGGACCTCAACATGTCTGTGTCCGACATACTATCCGAGTTGAGGGAGTTCGAGAATGGGCCGGCAAAGCCCCCTCAAGCCAAGCCCTCATCGTTCTCAGCTCCTGAGCGGAAGTCAATTTTCAAGGCTTCAGAAAATGAAGGAGAGGACTCCCCGAGCTTCTTGCAGGACACTCACAAATACAGATTCACTTACGATCCCAGTCAAGCGGGGAAGAAGAGGCAGGAGGGAGTTGAGCAGGCGATTCTGTGCCCTCATTGCAACGCGGCCCTGGGGATACCATCGACAAGACCGATAAAGGTGACTTGCCCATCGTGCATGATGGACTCAACGTTTGAGACTTAGACGCCGTAGAACTGATTGTCCATTGGACCATCATCGTCCTCTGTCAACGACTCCACCATCACGCTCAGCAGGTATCTTCCCAATATCGCCAAGACCGGGAGGGACCATGTGTCAGATACCGATTGGACGCTCAGGTTCAGGTCCTGCCCGCCGAGCATTCCCAGTGCGACTTCGTTGATGGCTGATATCACAAAGAAAGCAACGGCTCCTGTGGCCAGCAGCATAACGCTCTGCCCGGTGAAGGAACCCTCCTTCCACCTGAGTACCCCCAATGAAAGGAATAGGGAGAAGAACGCTACTAGGAACCAAGAAAGGGCATTGTCAATCGCAATGACCCAAACTGCGATGTCATTGTTGACCGCACCCACATCGAACCCCGTGGAGTCGGGGAGAATAGCCGAGGCCCACTCCTGAATCTCCAGAGATGTACCGTAGAAAACCTGGATTACCGTTACGGCTGCAATCATCAGTGAGACCAGAGCCAATGCCCACAGCAATGAGGTTAGCAGGCTCCCACTGGCAGCCGCCCGCATGTCACCAAGCAACCTTTCGAGCTGCTGCTCCCAACCCAGCCCCTTAGCCAGAACCCATATTCCAAAAATCAGGGGCATTGCACCGATAAGCTTGGTTCCGTTTGGAATAATCAGTCCAAGACCAAGGATGATCATCACTGCCGCTATGGGCACGAGCAATCGGGCACGCCATCGGGGATCCTCAATCGCCTTGACAACGTAGTAGTACGTGCTCTCTATTCCCTTTGATTGTCTAACTATCACCTTCTCGACGTGATCCACCCTTACTCTCGAAGTGATAATTGGAAGCGCCGCCTCATCATCAGCCCCATCGGTTACCAGGATTGCCCTATCTGGTTGAAAATCCTGTATCACCTCATCCAGCTGTATTGCGATCGCCCTGTCACTACGAGCCCCCACGCGCACATCTCCAGTCAGAAGCGCGATCTGAACCTCGTCATCACCGACAATCTCCTCGTTCAGCTTGTCATGCCTGTGCAGAGCGCCAAGAATCGCGTTGGTATCCGACTCTTCTGGATCTGCAAGGCCTAGCCTAAGGGCTGCAGAGAGAGTTGCCTTCCTACCTATTACCGGCCCTCTGATACCAGCCTTAACTCCTAGGTCGTTGTCCCTGTCAACAGTTAGAACCAATGTTCGGACCACCTGACAACTCCCCCTCGTTCGTCGATGAAATCGATGACGCTATGAAGAATTGCCTGAAACGCTCCCTGTAGGCTCCGATTCTTGCGACACAACATCTTCCGACGGTGCTTGGAACCTCCTCCTTTGTTTCGCTCTCAGATATTTCAGTGGATGGCTCATCCACTCTTGGTCGCACAGTGTGTCGTCACCGGCATTTACCGGGCATCTGGCCGATGTCTTGAGAGACGCACAGCCGTGTGGCGTGTATTCCCTTTCATACACATGAGCGACTTGGTAGGAGGTAGTCTCCGCATTGTAATCCGGCGCTCCTGAGAAGAAAGCACACGTCTGTTCTTGGGAATGACCTAAAGATCTGGAGAAGGATGCTAGGAAAACCCTGCCTACATGATTTACGTTTACCCCCTGATTCAATTCTGAGACAGCAGACTCGAAACAAGGTGGCCAGTCCTCCCTTACAGCTGCAGACATCGGCATCTCCGCACTTACCCTCTCAGAAAGAAGCCCAGTAATCCTCTCGACGGGCTCGGAGAACAGGGCGGCGAACTCATCGTCCATCCTCTCCATCCTCTCCCTGCACGAATCATTCAGGTACTCCCTGACCCTCTCCTTCAGAAGTCTAGACGTCCTTTGCCTGCTATCCTCGCCAGAGGATGAGTTCATGCACACCCACCCGCCTCTCACGGGACGATTGGCCAGTCTCCAGTAGTTACCCGATATCTTAGGGCACAGTTCGATGAAGTCGGACATTGGGACCCAGTAGATCACTTCTTTAGATCCACTCTGACGTTCTTCCTTCAATCCAGAAATGTATGAAGTAGCTATACTGTTGAAATTGCCAGAATCCATACCAAACAATTGATCAGCCCTACTGGCCTCTCCCTCTATCCACCTAGCTAGCAAGCGCTCGTCGAAGGAGGCACAAACCACCAACATTGCGTGAAGAAACGAAAGAGCCTCGGTCATCCTCCCTAGGTCGGTTGAAAGATCCACCACCGTAGTAGCGTCCACCCCATCTCTGTGCATAACAGACTCAAGGAGGCGAAGCCTACCCCTGTTTCGCACATCTTCCAACCAAGGGGCCTCAATTAGATCCACAACGGAAATTCCATTTTCACCCAGGACATCCCTGATGTGATCCCTTCCTTGGGGCAGCATCGGATACCTTGAGAGCAGACTCAAGTCTGCGATCTCGGGGGGGTTAAGTGGCATCGGCACAGTACTCAGTGGGCGAAGAGGGTTCTTCAACACTCACCGAGCCCTTCCACTGGAGAGTCACAAGATGAAGAGGCCAACTGACCTTACTCCCGTAGATGACAGCCTGGTTACAATCCAAGATGAAATCAGGGACCATTTCGGTTGGCAGGTCGAGGAAGATTTGAGTAGCGCGCTAAATCTTCTTGATTATGTCGAATCATCACATGTGGAACAATGGTCAAGATTCCAGAGGGCATCCACTGTTGCAGGAATCCAACGACGAATGGTTTTGCGTGAGCAGGAAGTGGCAATACTGGGTGCGGCGATAGAGGTCGAGGAATTACTTGCCGTTCTAGAAGAGCCGATTCTTCTGGTGGCTGCTGATGGGGCTACGGGCGTACTATCACTCCTGCCAGAGACCACTTCCGAGAGAGCATGGTCGAGGTTGGCCTTCCTCGTCAGTGATGCAGATGGGGGCGATGGAACAATCTCTGCAGTGAAGAGGGGAGTTCCGGTTTTTTTGCATGCACATGGAGACAATGTCGACGATTGGAAGGCGCTGCTGTCAATGGCAGCCGATTCAGCAACTCCCCCTGCCTTGATACTGACACACCAGACTTCTGAGGCGATAGAGGGCATTCACAATCCAGGGGGATTCACCGATGGGGATCGGGCCGCTTGTATCGTCAGGTCACTAGGGGTCCCTGTCGATAGGATCAGGATGCTGGGCACTAGAACGGATGTCGTCGGCAGGTGGTCCGGGGAAACAGATCCAGTGCAGAAGCTAGAGAAGCTCGGTTGGATGGAGAAAGTCCTAGTTTGTTTGGGATTAGATTTCTGACTAGATGAAGTCCTCTAGGGTCATCACAGTAACCGAGTCATTGCTGAATAGAGAGTCAACACTCTCAGACATCCAGCCAACCCTCTGTTTCGTGTAGTCGTCCACTCCATATGTATCCATGACCTCCTTTGTCAAATTGATGTACTTTCTAACAGCACCCTCTGAAACGGTGAGTACCACGTTTCCATTGCAGGAAGACTCGCCATCGCCCGTGCCTGAGAATCCCACTGATCCGGACACCCTCTGAACGCACTTGCCTGCCAAGGGCATCCTCCTGTAAGAGTGACCACATTTGACACAACGGACCTTCTGTCTGGTGAACGCCATCATATTGCCCCGCATGTCTGGGAGGAAATGCGACTCAATCACTTGTGATGCAACCCTTCGGACACTCACAGATCTAAGGCGGCTGCCCAAAGCAAGCTGCTCCGTCATCTTGTCATTCATGGTCTCCAGAGTTTTGTAAGCAGAGTTTTCTGGACCAGCATCAAGAATCCCTGAGTCATGAGTCCATCCATATCCCCTGATATCTCCAATGCTGCCGAGCCTATCGCTAACCAGATCCACGAGTGAAGAAGCATCGTTGGGATGGGGTTGTGTCTGTGTTGCCTCGTAGAACGATCTTGAGTAGCTCCACGAACAATCGACGTTGAGGGCCTCTTTGTCAATCTCCTTCGGATTCAGGCGCGTAGTCAGGACGAGGGGGGCATCCATTCTTCCTCCTCTTCCAGCCGGAAGGATTTGCTTGGAGAAGTTCAAAAGGCCATCAAGAAGCAACATTATGCTGTCCTCATCACCATCACAGTTTCTCCTCTTCGCAGCATGGAACAGGGGGTGGGCATAGCCTGCAGAGGAAGACGTCCACCCGATTATTCTGCAAAGAACGCCTCCAGACGTATGAGGTGCCAGACCAATCGCAAGCTGTCCTACCAGGTCAGCCTCGCTCGATGCATTGTAGAACGGCTCCATGCCATAGAACCTCACCAGTAGATCATCGATGAAATCGCAAGTGGACATTAGGTGACCTATCGATCTAGTTGAAGGGACGAAATCCTGGGGGAGAAGCTCTAGCATTTGTTCATCTGAGGAAACCGGCTCACCGAACATATCATGCGTGTATCCCAATTCTGAGAGGACCTTCCAAGGAGTCCCAATCTCGCTTGGCTTGAAGTGAGTAATAGGCACGTCACTCATGTCATACCTTGCTGTTCCATCTCTGAATACCGACACGCCGTGCTTAGCCCTCAGAAGCCCCTTTTCTAGAGGCTCAGGTGTCTGATCTATCGAAATCAGCCCCTTGACAGCTTTCACTTTCTTGGGAAGCCTATCCATGCCGAGGGAACGCCTCTTGACTTCCAATACCGATGCGAGAGGGACATTAGTCAACTCGCCCTTCCTTCTTCTCCTCATGCCCCTTCGCTTGCGCTCAACGGTCCTCCCGCCACACTCTACTGCAATATTCGGATCGGGCCGGTTGTGACATCTGATGTGAGGAGACTCCTTTCCGCATAATTCACAGATTCTCGGACCCAATTGTACCCTGAGGCTCCCTTTGGCGGACGCGTGCCCGAGAAGCCTCTGGGGACCCCCGTTTTCCGCTATTGGATAGAGTGCGTGAACCAATGGCTTCATTTCCCTAGCTCCTGATTTCTCCGGCCTGCCCATCCTAGAACCGACCCTACATGGAACGGCATTTTCCCATCTTAGTTGTGAAAGACTCCTGACTAGCCAGAGGCATCTTTCAATCTCATGGTCATCGAGAAGCATTCTAGAACTTCTGAGAATCGACTTGTCCCTAGGTCCCGGATCAGGAATCTTCGCTGCCGCCGCGTCTCCAATGGCTTCGGTTTCGAGGGTATCCTTTCCGGATTGCATAGCTGCAGTAGTGGCCTCAAGCCTTGCAACGGCCCTCTCAGCTTCCAACCTCTCGAGACGAGACTCTTCTTCGGTGATAATGGCGATAGATGACTTGATCTTCCCCATCCTGTCCGAGATATGGGGCGTGGCATTGGCCACTGATTCAACCCCTCCTGCCCTGTCTTCCAGTCCAAGCCCCTCAAGAAGCCCCTCCCAATTATTAGGAATCAGGATGTCAACTCCATCGTGAATATGCTGAATGCCCAAGGTCATCAGAGACGATTTTGCCAATCCATGAGTCCTTACTGATGTCCACCTAGGCCACTTCTCATACTCCAGTTCTTCCAAACCGGGATATTCCATCTCCCCATCATGGCTCCATCCATCCACAGCCCCTCTAATTCTTAGCCCATCATTACCTATCTCGGATTTCTTTAGAATTTCAATGAGCGGCTCTACGAACGAGATCGGTAGATCAGCCCACCAGTGATTCCAGGGAGGGGGTACCGCAGTTCCGAAGGAGACACAGATGTCTTTGCATTGTTTCCATGACAGGTCAATATCTCTGAGGAAAATTACCCAGTCCCTACGCCGCCAGTTCCTATCAACCTCACTCTCTCCTCCTCTGCTCACTGCCCCATTGAATGGCACTCCCGGGGGCAACTCATTCCTCTCCAGACCAATTATTTCTGAGAATCTCTGAACCTTTTCAGGATGATCCAGTATATCGACAAGATCTGCCGCCCACCAGTCTCTGGTGTATGCAGAGGGAACCAGATCCTTGTTGTTCTCAAGGAATTCACCGAATCCCAATAGGATCTCCCCATTGTCCCATATTGAAACCACCTCTCCATTAATGGCGTCCCACTCATCCAAGGAAGAAATCATCCGATAATCTCCATTGGAAAGTAATACAGTTGGTCCGTCTATGTCTATGCAGGGAGTAACCGCGCAGGCTTTACCAGGCCTCTCAATCTTCATTTGAGTACCAACTGAAATGAAACCCCCGGCCGCCTCCATGGAAATTGGATTTAGGCCAGCAGCCGCTAGGCCCGTCGCACGACTCCGTCCATATCTGAGGCGGAAACCACCCGGTTCTCCAGGCTCGCCAAAGATCGGCCTTCCCGCAATCACGTCGTCCATGTATCGTGAGATTTTTGGGATTGTCTTACTCTTGAAGCCACCAGATTTGGCCTCTTTCGGCTTTCCCTTTTCTGCGAACTGCGAAATGAAGTCCCATCCCGGAATTTGCATTCTCTCAGTATGCTTGACTATTTTTGGGGCTTTGAGGCACAGCCCCTCACCAATTACAAGCATAACACCTCCTCGTACTCGAGTCCGGAAAGATCCATTCTCATTCTCGATATTCCTCACTTCCTTGTAGCCCGCACACTCTTGCTTCTCAGTCTCCTCCCCATTGACCATAACTGGACAAGCCCGAACAATCACATCGACCTCTTCTGGAGGAGGCTTGTATTGAAGTCCAGATCTGTAGAGGCCGAACTCCTCCTTCACCCTCTCCACTTCGGGAGTAGAGGGAAGATACCTGCCCAGCCCAAGCTCCCTGCGAATCATATCTCCAATCAGTACGCAAAGGGCCTGGGCTGTCCCTCCCGCAGCGCGTATTGGACCACAGAAGTCGATGGATAGAAACTCAGACCCATCGCCGTTGTTCAGAATGCGAACCGCGCCAATTCCATCAAGCGGGGCAACTAGGACAGCCTCGGTCAGCACGGCAAGACCTACTCTCAGCCCGCAATCAATCGCATCTCTCAGATCACCATCCCTGACGTGCATCTTCTTTGCGACATCTACTGCTATCTGGATAGACGCGCTTTCCCTGTCTGTCGTCCCCAGTAGCTCGCGAAGCTCATCCTCAATCCTCAGGCCTTTCAGATACTCCTCAAGCAGTTTTTCTGTCCTGCTCGCCAAATCCGCGGCGCGCGGAATCTCAACCTCCCTGCTGAAGTCCAAGCCTTTTGACTTCGCCTTGGACGCTAATTCGTACTCTGCTTCGGCCCGCTCGTCAAGCCAGTTCTGATATTCCTCAATCTCATTGCTCAAGCGCGTCATGTCATAGGGGGAATGAGGCCTATTTTCCACCACCATCACCATACGTCCCGCTGCGAACATCTTCTTACCGGACTAGGCCGTCCAAGAACATTGACCGTAATCTTGGCATTATTGACAGATTAGCATTGCGAACCTTCATGCGACTCTATTGGCCCGGAGAGGAGGAAGAAGATGCAGTCCATCAGCGCGGAAGAGGCGAAAGCACGACTAATAGACAGGGTAAGAGACCTGGCGTACTTGCATTCCCCAGATGATTTATTCACCCTTGCCAGCGGAAGGCAGAGCCCACATTTCTTCGACATGAAACCAGTCATGATGGACCCCAACTGTGCACACTTGCTAGGTGTGCTAATTCACCACCAATTGGAAACTCTCGGAGGCATCGATGCAGTAGGGGGCCTCGAGCTTGGGGCCGTTCCACTGACTGCAATAGCCATAGCGAAGGCAGGCAAGGGCTCAGAACTGAGGGGATTCATGGTTCGTAAGGAGCCAAAGGGCAGGGGGGGCCGCAAGACCGGAAATCCCCCTGGAATAGAGGGTGCAACTATCAAGCCAGGGGACCGAGTCGTGCTTCTCGAGGACGTCACTACAACAGGGGGCTCCGCCCTGAAGGCTGCACAGATGCTGACCGGGATGGGCTGCGATGTAGCTGCATGTATTACCATACTAGACAGACAGGAAGGCGGGGCGGACGCCTTCAGAGATGCTGGAATTGATCTCAGACCACTTATTCTGAGGTCTGATGTGGCCGGTGATTGAATGGGCCAGCACGTAATAGATCCGGATGGTAATCCATACCATCCCGAGAATCTGGAGAGGAAGGAGTACGTGGGCGCATCTGCATACTTCGACTTGGACCTCAGGTCCGGCGTAATCGTCGAGGTCGAGCACTTCCCAGAGATGAGGAAGCCATCCTACAAGATTCAAGTCGATTTCGGCCCTGTTCTAGGTAGACTGTGGAGCTCCGCGCAGATTACCAATTACCCCCGTCACGACCTCATAGGGAGAACGGTCGTAGGCGCCGTCAATCTGGGTGACAAGACACTTCCAACGGGATTCATATCGCAGTTTCTGGTTCTTGGAGCCCTGGATCCGGATGGAACAGTCAGGCTCCTTGAGCTCCCTGAAGGCGTGATGCCCGGTTCCATGGTCGCCTGACCTCACCTGTGCTTCCAGCAGTAATTGGATTTGTACTTGACATTCTTTCCACATTGAGGGGACCCGGCCCGATCCTCGTCTATCCCCTTGCACCGACCCATAACTAAGCGAGGCCGTTGCAATGTCATTATCCTTCTTACGGCAGTTACACTATTGGACTGGTTGCCACTCGCCCAATCCATGAACACCATAGTTAGGATGACGACAAGCGCAGGACCGATAGATATCGAACTTTACACCGAAGAATGTCCAGAGACCACAGGAAACTTCCTCCGTCTAGTAGACGACGGTTACTATGACGGCCTCCACTTCCATAGGGTCATCAAGGACTTCATGATACAAGGCGGCTGCCCCCATTCGAGGGACCCTCATAACGGCAGAGCTGGAACCGGGGGGCCCGGCTGGAAGATTCCCTGTGAGGCCTCAGCACTAGCCAAGAGGCACGATAGCCCAGGACTTTTCTCGATGGCCAATGCTGGTCCCAATACCGGCGGCTCGCAGTTCTTTCTGACCACCGTCCCCACGCCTTGGCTCGATGGCAACCATGCTGTATTCGGCAAAGTTGTGAAAGGAATGGAGAACGTATACAAGATCGAGAATTGTGATACTAAACCAGGAGACAGGCCGTACGACCCCCAGAAGATAATAAAAGTAGAGAGATTTTGAGAAATCGACCCACTAAGCGTAAATCAAATATTTTATTAATAACTAATTAATGCCGACTATATGGCAAAGCACCGTGCGGGGGACCGTAGGATAATCAGCATCAGCATACCAGAGGAGACGGCGAGGAAGCTAGACAGGAAAGTCGGCAAGGGAATGAAGAAGGGGAGGTCCGCCACAATCGCTAGGATGATCGAGCAGGGTCTATCGCATGACACCAGCGCCCCTGTAGACGAGAACCCGCCTCAGAGATCAGCTAGGGCGGACCCTGATTCATACCGCACAGAGAAAGACACCATGGGGGAAATCGACGTTCCCTCAGATAGGTACTATGGGGCGCAGACTGCTCGTTCGCTCGTTAATTTTGACATTGGCGAGGACACGATGCCTAGATCAATCATCAGGGCCTTCGGCATACTCAAGGGCGCGGCTGCGAAGACCAACGTAGACTTGGAACAGCTGGACTCAGAGATAGGTGCCCTGGTGATTTCTGCGTGCGAGGAAGTAATTTCTGGGACTCTGGACGAGCACTTCCCACTCAGGGTATGGCAAACAGGGTCGGGCACTCAGACCAATATGAATTCGAACGAGGTCATTGCAAACAGGGCAATAGAGCTAGCAGGGGGTGTACTTGGAAGCAAATCGCCCGTCCACCCGAACGATCACGTCAACAGGGCCCAGTCAAGCAACGATACCTTTCCCACAGCCATGCACATAGCCGCAGCCGAGGAGATCAGTCACAGACTCCTCCCTGCCGTGTCGCACATGAGGGAGGCTCTCTCTGCCAAGTCAGCAGAGTTCTCCAAGATAGTGAAGATCGGGAGGACGCACCTCATGGATGCAGTCCCACTCACATTGGGCCAGGAGTTTTCAGGATACGTCTCAATGTTGGACTCGGACATCCGTAGAATAGAGGCTTCCCTGCAGGACCTGTTTGAGCTGGCACTGGGAGGGACCGCAGTCGGTACCGGCCTGAACACCCATCCGGACTTCTCCGAGCAGGTCGCAGCAAGGATTGCCCAGAAAACGGGTTTGCCATTCGTCAGTGCGGATAATAAATTCGCACAACTAGCTGCCCATGACGCATTGGTTGCCGCATCTGGGACTCTAAACACATTGGCGGCATCACTGATGAAGATAGCAAACGACATCAGATGGCTGGGCTCTGGACCGAGATGTGGATTCGGAGAACTATCCCTTCCTGCTAACGAACCAGGGTCAAGTATTATGCCGGGGAAGGTAAACCCGACCCAGTCAGAGGCCATGACAATGGTCTGCTGTCAGGTCATGGGGAACCACACCGCCATCACCATCGGGGGCAGCCAGGGTAACTTCGAGCTTAACGTGTACAAGCCAATGATGGTTCACAACATACTCCATTCCGTGAGGATACTCTCTGACACCTGCAGATCATTCACTGACAAGTGTGTAAAGGGGCTGGAGGCAAATGAGGACAAGATTGCTTCACACCTGGAGAATTCGTTGATGCTGGTCACAGCGCTAAACCCGCACATAGGATACGACAACGCAGCCAAGATAGCCAAGAACGCACATAAGAAGGGACTCACTCTGAGGCAGAGCGCATTGGAACTAGGGCTTCTTACCGATGAGCAGTTTGACGAGTGGGTCAGACCAGAATCGATGACAGGGCACGCATAGAGTGACCTAACTCCCAGAAAATTATTGTTTGAATGGGCCATAAAGGGGTGGGAGCAGCAGGGGGTTCTGCTTGGGGAAGCTTTCCCCCCTGCGTACTCCGCAGGGTCCGGTTCCTCCTAGTCAGACTAGGATTTCCCGGGTAGACGACTCTGGGACCACTGGGGTCCCTTCGCCATTTTTCTGGACGTTTGGGTAATATCCCCCCGGAGGATCGCTCCCCCGTCGCCCTTCTCGATTCCCTCCGTGGCTATTATCACCATTTTGTTTCTCGATCGGTACCGGTCCTCCACGGGTCTCCCCGCTCTTGTTCCCGGTGTGTTTCCCTCGAGCTTCCTTCCCCTTCCTTGCGTCCGGTTCTCTCTACTTTCGTTCCCCACACCCGCTCTCTAGGTTCGTCGCCATCTCTGACTCTCCCCCTTCTTTCGTGTACCTTCGCAGCATGGTCTCCTGGTACGGTTTGTGTTTTCCCCCCGAAGGGTTCGGTTCCGTTTTCCCCAGTTTCCCCCCTCGCTTCCTTCCCCTTCCTTGCGTCCGGTTATCCCCACGTTGGTTCTACTGCCGCCTCCTCGTCCACAGACGATTCGACTTTTCCCCGTTCACCTTTCGGATCCCGGTTCTACCTCTCCGACTTTGCGGATCAGTTGTTGTGGCCCGCGGGTTTGCCGAAGCTCCCCCACACCACTCCCCCGGAGCGGCAAAGTCAACAGGGCAAGCGGCGGCAAATAAACCTTTCGTTATATCACAGTATTACAGTGGAAATATAGGTCTAGAAATGTTAATTTCCACTGTAAATTATCAACTACGTAGGCCTCTCAGTTTCTTTCTGAGTGCCGCAGAATGATCATCCTCATCTCCTCCGATATCGCCTTCTGCCATCCGCCTTTCTAGAAAATCTGCATTAATTGAGAAAATTCTGCCTTTTTCATCTCCTAGAACAACCATCCCTTCTTGATGGGACGAGGCGTTAATTCTGCTTGGATGACTAATTTCTAGACTCTTCAGTGAATTATCAATTCCATGAATAGAGGTTTTTTCTCCCCAGGAAACTGCCCAAGCACCAATATTTCCTGGCTTCGGAACAATCGCGTCAATATTGCCGCCGACCTCCTCGTTCCAGCCATCGCTACCTACGGACCCCTCTTCCGTCCCATATACCCAGAAGTCGCCAATAACGGCCAATGACCGCACCGACTCACCAACTCCGGGCCAGGACGAACCATGAAGGTCGCTTATCTTCCCATCACTGTGTCCAAACAACACTCCTTCGGCCCCCACTGTCCCAGTGGTTACTGGTGAGTCAACAGACAGCCCCTTGTGTATCGGCCCCTCATTTATCGTGGCCCTCAGATACCCACATCTCGGCCTTCCCAGGCCCAGAACCACTCCTCCGTGGGAGTGAGGCCCTAGGAACCAGCACTTCTCCTCGAAGCTCCAGCGGTTCAGAAGGGAGCCTCCTCGATCAAAGGCCCAGAGAGTCGACTCAACATAGTCCGAGACCTCGATCTCGTAAACAGATGAACAAGCCCAAACAACATCCCCCATGTGAAAAACGTAATCGCTAGACCCTTCGAGCTCCGATTGCCAGAGAACCCCCCCCGTCTCAACAGAAAGTGAAGAAATGCTAGATGATGAAGCAATAAACAAACCTCCTCCTTCAAGGCAGATGCTAGAAATGGGGCCATCTATGTCGACCTCCCAGTATTTCTCCCCGGTGGTTGATGACCAGCACATCACCATCCCTTCATGAGAACCGCCAACAATTAGCCCATCCCTGATTACAACAGATGTACAAGCACCCCCCATGTCACGAACGAAGGAGGCCACAGTGCCTAGGGCCAACGCACTCATGACCCCTCTCGGGGACACGGCTCTTTCGTGCTTCCGCTTACGCGCCTATTCCATATAGGCGACTTATCTTGCCTACAAGGTACTCAACAAAAGCATCGGGAGATGGTGGCGACCCCGTCGCCTCTTCTATTAGATCAGCTGGCTTCAGAATGCTTCCTCTTTGGTGGACATGCACCCTCATCCACTCCAGAAGGGGACCAAAGTCGCCATCTCTGACTTGTTCGTCGTGATTGGGAAGATCAGAGCGTGCAGCAGCCAACAACTGTGCCGAGTACAGGTTACCAAGTGTGTATGTTGGGAAGTAACCTATGGCACCCATAGACCAGTGTATGTCCTGCAGTATGCCAAGGCTCCTGCTTGAGGCCCTGACTCCTAGGTACTCCTCGTACATGTCGTCCCATTTGTCGGGAAGGTCATCCACCTCAAGCTCCCCGGAGATCATCATCTTCTCTATCTCGTACCTGATCATGATGTGGATGTTGTAAGTGGCCTCGTCGGCCTCGACTCTAATCAGACTCGGCTCCACTAGGTTCACAGATCTCCAGAGCTGCTCAGCAGAGACATTGGACATGTTCTCGGGAAATTGCTCCTTCCACAGCGGGAGGGACCATTCACAGAACTCCAATGAGCGACCAATCTGATTCTCCCAAAGCCTGCTTTGGCTCTCGTGAATGCCTAATCCGTTTGCAGTACCCGCTGGTTGGAAGTCAAGGTTCCTGGGCCTCCCCTGTTCGTAAGTGCCATGCCCGGTCTCGTGCATTGAACCGTATAGCGAACCAAATGGGTCACTGTCACTGTACCTGGTAGTCCATCGCACGTCGTCCGGATTTGGTCCACCGCAGAAAGGATGAGTCGATGCATCCCTTCTCCCTGCTTCGAAGTCGAAACCTATAGACTCTGAAACCTTCTGACTCAGAACCTCCTGACCACCCTGCTCCCATGTGTTTTCATCTATCCATGACATATCCGGCCTCGTACCTCTTTCGTTTACAGCCTTGATTAGGGGGGCAACGTTGTTTCTCAGTCCTTCAAAGAGCGGATCTAGCCTGGAAACAGAGAGACCGGACTCGTACAGATCAAGAAGAGCATCATATCGAAGCTCATCATAACCGAGGTAATCGGCTTTCATTCTTGCCAGCTCAATAGACTTTGCAAGATCGTCTCTAAAAATAGAGAAGTCATCCTTAGCCCTCGCTTCTGTCCACGAAATCAGGGACTTGGAATTGTGCTTCGCCATTTCTATTACGAACTCGGTAGGGAGCTTGGTAGCCTTGTCGTAGGACTCTCTAGCCAGTCTCACGTTCGCACTCTGAACCTCGTCTAGGTCTGTAATCTCCTCAAGGATTTCAAGGAGCTCGCCAATTCTCGTGTCCGTCTGCCTGGTGTGACCCTCCTTGGATATCCAAGCTAATTGTTCGGCTCTCAGTGCAGCGGCCTTCGGCGGCATCAGAACCTCTTGGTCCCAACTGAGCAGGCTCCCCACTTGTCCTACGAGAGCAATGTCCTTCAGCCTCTCCATCAGTTCCTCGTACTCGTCCATGAGGTCCGAGGGGGGTAGTTGCTTCATAACTTGAATCATTGCTCCCCTAACCCACCTTGGAATCTACAAGGTCCAATATCAATTAACCGAATCCATCATGTGTCTTTCCATTTTCCAACATACCATGCACCGACGCAGTGTGGCAACCATGTTGGCACTGCTTTTCCTAGTCCCGGCACTCTCGGGATGTTTTGGTTCAGAGGCTAAAGAAGAGGGGACAAAGGAGGAATCTCACTGGCTCCCTCCCGTCGAGGATCGCTCTGATATGATTTACAGGGACGATGACGTATTTAGCAGGGTCTCTACAAACGGCTCTTATCAGATCGGAGAGGTAAGATCGGTGTATGTGCCGGTTCCAGCAATATCAGCTGTGGACGGAGGTGCAGGGCTCACAGGCGGGGCAGAGGTCCACATGGGACTATGGCTGCCATTGATTGATGGCTGTGACATGGACTCAGAGAGCCTTGGGGAGGAATGCAGAGTTCCGATTATCGCTGAAATAGGCCCCTACTATGACGATGGAGACGTAGACGCCCTTACTCCTGCAGACCGCTTGGGCCGATTCTTGATTGAGAACTTCGTCCCCCACGGGTTCGGCGTCGCACAGATCTCCGTCTTTGGGACAGGTGAGTCAAATCACTGCATGGATCTCATGGGGGATGACGAGCAAGAGGGAATTCACGCGGCGGTCGAGTATCTTGGAAAGGCGCAGTTCTCCAACGGAAACGTGGGGATTATCGGCAAGTCATACGATGGCTCTACCCCTTGGGAGGCCGCAGCAATGGGCTCCTCACACCTGAAGACCATCGTCCCAATGTCGGGGCTAATTGGTGTGCACGATCTAATGTGGAGGAATGGGAGCATGGAGGCACGCGGAGCGATAATGCACAACGGGGTTTACGGGAGCTTCGGCTTAGACGGCGATTTGGAAGACGCTCAAAATGCATGTGAGGGATACATGGAGGGTTACTACGCAGGTGTGGGCGCATACCTTACCGGCGACAACCTAGCGTGGACAGGAAGCGACTACTGGGAGGAGAGGCATTTTCTCACTAGGGCCATCCAGAATTACAATGGATCAGTGTACATTATCCACGGCCTCCAGGATTGGAATGTCGATCCCCACATGGCATTCCCTGTTCACAACATGGTCAGGGACGCAGGCATGGATGTCAAGGGGCTTTACGGACAATGGGGTCATGACTATCCAGACAGGAGGAGCGGACACGAGGGACTATCCAGTGGAAGAGGTGCAGAGGCCTTTCCATACACACTGAGATGGGATTGGGCGGATGATCTCCTCGAGTGGTTCGAATTCTACCTCAAGGAGACCGGCCAACAGCCCAGATTGATTGCCGAGGTTCAGGATAACATGGGAGGTTGGAGGGTCGAGGAAACGTACCCTCCCATCGACTCATTATGGGTACCATACGGTATGGATGAATGCTCGATTATCGGAGGAAGTGACACCATCACTGCGACTTCAAGCCTCACCATAGAATGTCCTGAATTCGACACCGAGACAAGGATAGCCGGAACTCCCACTTTCCATATCGAGGCAACGATCTCAATCTTCTCAACCGGGGGCCACCTATTCGTAGAGATGGTCCAGTCCAGCACTGGAATGCACCTAGGTCACGCAGTGATGGATTTGAGATTCCACGAGGGGGGGAAGGAGGGCGGGCCCCTAGTGCCCGGCTCCACGGTACTGGCAAAAATGGAATTCTTTGGAATGGACGTGGTGGTCCCAGAGGGAGATGGAATACAGTTGATAATCACACAAACCGGGGAAGACTACGTTCCGAGCCCCTCCTCAGTCATGCCAGTGTCACTTTCCCTAGGCCCGCAAAGCGTGCTAACTCTGCATACCTTGGAAAGGGGTTGTTCTGATCTTTTCCTTCCTCCCATGCAAGAAACATACCCCCAGTGCCCTTAGAGTCCGAAATCATGGCCCCGAACGCTTCATTCGGACATCACCAGTCGGACGGACACATGTCGAAAGGGGTGCCGAGAGTCAACGTCCCTGTTGTCGACCGAATAATGCTTCATCTATGGGAGCAGGATCACCAAGCTGACCACTACATCGTAACGCCAGAGGTCACTAGGCCCGGTATAGCGGAGGTTTGCGCCATGCACCCACCCAATGTTTCCAGGGCTATGCGCGATCTGATGTCTGACGGAATGGTCTCTGAGCACACCAGGAGCATTAGAGGTGAGGACCGACGACAGAAGACATGGCAACTTACCGATGATGGTAGGGGCGAAGTAAGAGAGAGGATCGAGACCCTCAGATTAACTCCAATCTTGCTCAGGGGCAGGGATGGCGACCTTCTTGAGGTCAGAGCCGACGAGGCATCTTCGAGGTTAGAGACAAACCTATCTCTGCTGCAGGTCTTGATGCACGCACAGCACGAAGGAGTGCTGAACTTCGGCGATATCAGATTTGGCGCAATTGTCTCCTCGGGGGTGGATCAACAACAGCCTGGCTCAATCACACTTCTAGCAGGGGCCCACTCGACATATCACACGCATCCTCCCAAGACCAGGAATGTGCATGGGAGGGGCTCTGAGAAGAAACAGCTGGACAACTGGCTATCTTCAGAAATCCCCCTTTTCGTCCTTTCAGGAATTGCCGGATGCGGGAAGACAACACTGGCCTCACATTGGCTGGAGGGGGCGATGTCCCATGGCTTCAAACACCAAGTGATGTATTACCCTTGCCAGCCTTGGGACTCTTCACTAGGAATTGCCACAAGCCTTCTGCATAGGCTGGGCATAGGGGTTGATGGGGAAAATAGCGATCCATACGATGTACTCGAAGCCCTCCCTCTGAAGCCGGGAACCTCAATTGATTTGGACGCCTATCGCAGAAGGCTCAACGCACACCTGCTCGATGACTCAGGAAAACTCGATGGCACCCCCGAGGAACTCCTTGTCATTCTTGATGACGTTCACAATATTGGCACAGACGGGAACCATCTCTTCGGCGCCCTTCTCCAGATTGCGGAGGCGACCAAGCTCAGACTCCTGATGATATCCAGAACCAACTTATCGTTCTATGACAGAAGAGATGTACACACCAGGGGAAGGGTCCAGGAATTATCCCTGACCGGACTAACTATCGAGGAAGTGGGTGACTGGATATCCTCATTGGATGTGCCCAGTTCTGCACCAATCGATGAAATTCACAAAGCCACCGGAGGTCACCCTCTAGCGGTGGAATTACTGGAGCTTTACGGACAGACGTTGCACGATGATTGGTTGAGGTTTCTGGATGAAGAGATATTGGATGTACTCCCAAGTGAAAGGAGGGAGTTGCTGGCCTTGTTAGCTGTAGCCGAGAGACCAATACCGTGGGAGTCCCTAGCCAAAGCCGCGGACTATGACGGACTCCCTCCGAACGACCTCATAGAGAGGGGTTTGATGCTAGAATTATCAGATGGAATGTGGCTACACGAAGCACTTAGGGCGAGGTTATTGAGAGAGGTCGGAGAACCTCACGAAGAACGCCTAAGTAGGCTGAAGGACGCACTCCTCTAAGCCATGTGCCTGTCCAACCAGGAATCCATAGCGGGTTTCGGCAAAGCCCCCGAAACCCTATCAACGACAGTGCCGTTGTTGAATAGAATAAGTGCAGGGATGCCTCTAACCCCGAATCTCCCCGAGCTCAGGGGGTTGACATCGGTGTTGACCTTCGCTATCGTGATCTCTCTTTCTTCGGAAATTTGCTTCAGAACAGGGGCTATCATTTTGCATGGCCCACACCATGGCGCCCAGAAATCAACCAAGACCCAATTGTCACTCTTCGTTACAACGTCAAAATCAGCGTCACTTGTATCTACTACCTTTCCCATAGGCTCACCAAACAGACGTGAGCGGGGCCATCCTATCAACATGCGGCTGAAATTATGAATACAATAGGTATGAGAACTGGCTCCTCCACGGAACAACCGGGGAACAATTTGGAAGTTACACCGAGCATCCTCACTGCTGACTTTTGTGAACTGGGTAAAACGCTAGACGAGGCGTCTGCCGCAGGAATAAATTGGTTCCATATGGATGTCATGGATGGAAACTGGGTAGTCAACAAGACAATCACATTTGGACCAGCATTAATTCGTTCAGTGAGAGAAAGGCTAGGTCCCGAGGCATTCATCGACTGCCATTTGATGATAAACAACGCCGAGGAATCGTGGCAGCAGTATGTCGATGCCGGAGCAGACATGGTCATCGCACACATCGAGGCAGTAGATGACTTCCCGAAGCTCATCGAGGACATCCACTCTGCCGGCGCCCAAGTTGGTTGCGTGATGAATCCGGATACTCCAGCAGAATTGGTTATGCCACTTCTTCCCAACTTGGATCTCGTTCTCGTAATGTCAGTGGTCCCTGGAAAGGGCGGACAGTCATTCATGCCAGATGTGGAGAGCAAGGTACGGTCCTTCCGAGCAGCCATAGATTACCAAGAGGAGTCAGGGGGGAAAACACCAATTCTGATGATTGACGGTGGAATAAAGGATCACAATGCTGCTACAGTTTCAGAATGGGGAATCGATATTGCAGTAGTTGGAAGCGGGCTAATCAACGACAAAGGCACAATAGCACAAAACCTACAGTCAATACATTCCGCTCTTGGTAAATAGAGGACAACAGCATTCAAATCTCACCCCTCACATCAACATTCATGGTGACTGAGAGCTGGGTTGCAGATGAGGTTTCGAAGATAGTCCCAGATGCAATCGTTGAGGCAACCGACCTCCACGGAACGGGGGACCACTTCCACGTGAGGATAATCTCCTCAACCTATGAGGGCGTGAGGCCCCTGCAGAGGCAAATGCCAATCCTCAGGCACTTCAAACAGCATCTTGAGAGTAATTTGGTACATGCTTTGGATTTGAAGTGCATGACCCCAGAGCAGGCGCAGAATAGTGGCACCACCACATTCGACCCACATTCGGGAAAGCAAGAGTTCTTTGGCATCCATGTCAGGCGAGAGGATGGGAAGTGACCCTATGAGCGAGTTCAATTGGACCTCCGAGGAATTACAAGAAGTAGTCGACAGCAATCCACTGGTTATTTTCATGAAAGGAACTCCGGCACAACCCCAGTGCGGATTCTCAAACAGGGGGGCCCAGATTGTCAGCTCCTTTGCCAAAGAGGTGGGACTAGAGCAATTCGCATGTGTGAACGTTCTGTCGGATCCTAGGGCCAGGACAGCTCTGAAAGAGTGGTCCGAGTTCCCCACGATTCCGCAGGTATTTGTCCACGGGGAGCTAATCGGCGGGAGTGACATCGTCCTAGAGATGTACCAAGATGGGAGCCTCAAGGAGATGTTCGAATCCGGGATGTCTTGAGTGAGGACATTGCCGAAAGGCGCCGAGTGATGGCAATAGCTCTCTTCGGCGCAGCGATACTTTCCTTCGCCCCGCTTCTCTATATTCAATCTGATACCGCCCCATTAACAGGGGCATTCTACCGAATGTTGTACGCTCTACCTATATTGGCACTCTTGGTTTTAATTTCCAAAAAACAAGATTCCCGAGACTCGAACTCTCGTTGGCTTGCATTCGGAGCAGGAATCCTCCTAGCCCTTGATTTCGCGGGGTATCACAGCGCTATCGACTACATCGGTAGCGGAATAGCTACGTTGATTGGTAATTCTCAAGTCATCATAGTCACATTGGTAACTTGGTGGCTTTTTGGGGAGCGTCCAAACCGAATCATTCTACTCTCCCTTCCAGTGGTTATGTTTGGTTTGGTGTTGATTTCTGGAATTTGGGACGATGCACCATACGGGGAAGACCCAGTTAAGGGAGTAATTGGGGGAATGGTTGCAGCGATATTTTATTCATCATTCCTGATTGTTTACCGCCAATCGAATAGGATTGGCGGACCCGCGGTTAATGCGCAATTTGATGCCACTGCTGGAGCGACGCTAGGGATTCTAATTCTGGGCACAATGCCCCTAAACTCGCTTGGAATGGAGGCAATTGATCACACAATTAGTTGGCCTAATCATGGCTGGTTGGTACTATTGGCCATATCCTGCCAAGTAATTGGCTGGATAGCCATTACCTATGCGCTTCCAAGACTGCCTGCTGCTCATACATCATTTGCAGTTCTGTTACAACCAGTTCTCACAATCATCTGGGGAATGGTGATCCTGGGTGAGGACCCATCCCCGCAGCAATCCGCAGGGATGGTATTGATTCTATTTTCAGTGATTTCGGTTTCGGTGTTTGGAGACACCAAGGCTAACGCCGGTTTCGAAAAAGGTGTACAGGGCGAGAGATAGTTGCGAAGGGATGGGATGCACTTAGCGAGAACCTGACGACCCTGTACGTGCCGATGTGGGGGCAGGGGATAGATAATCGTTGTTAGAATAATGTCGATTTTTAGGCTAATTGGTCATGTTATTGCCAATTTATGCTACAGTTAGAACTTCTGGACCACCCTCTGTAATGTACACAGAGTGCTCAAACTGCCCTACATTGCCCCCATCCTTGTCCTTCAGAGCAGCGTAGACTTCGAGGAACCTGATCGAAGTCAGTTTCTTGACAAGTGCGTTCCACTTCCTGCGAAGCGACTCCTCATCTGCCTCCGGGAATGGCTTCTCAAGCAATGGGTATGCCCACCTCTCTGCAAACGGGAGTGTGTTGTACCTCTCTTCGATATAACGTGCCATTGTAGCTCCCAAAGGCTTCAGTTTGCCCTTGTCAAGGGCCTTCCTTATTCTGACATCCCCAGTTACTCTGAGTATGTTCGAGGAGTTGGAGGGGCTAACATTCTCTATCATCCCGCTTGATCCAGTTGTATTGAATGGCTCAACGGCATATACTCCCCCTTCCTCCACAACTCCCTTGAAACCCGGATTATTGGCTCCACAAGCGTACATCGGGATTGAAACACCGTTGTGCAGGCTCCATCTTTCCATTTGATGCCCGCATAGGTTGGAAATTGGCATGAACCCAGCATCCTTGGCCACTTGCTCGGCCGCCGCCCCAACTTTGTGCCATGGTGTGCCCGGGTGCATCATCTCGATTGCAGCGTCCCGGCCCTCTTTGGCGGCTCTGATCTGTTCGGTGTGGTTCCCCCCATTACCGACTTCGATTGTCATCGCATTGTCCCCAAGGGCGCCTTTGATGTGGACTCCAACATCTAACTTGACCAAGTCGCCCTTCTGGAATACCATTTCTCTGTCCCATCCTTCCGGCGGGGTCAGTTGTGTATTTGTGGTGTAGTGTGCAGCGAAGTCGTTTACTGAAATTGTAACAGGGAAGGCTGCTTGGCCTCCATGCCTCCGAATGAACCTCTCTGCAGAATCGATTACCTCATTCCAGGACTTCCCCTCTACTATCTCTCCTTCTATGCCCTCAAGAGTCCTCCTAGCGACGTGACCAGCGTCCCTCCACTGTTTCAAGTCCGACTCTTCGACCATTCCTGAACCTCTTCCATTCCAACTACTCCTTCTCTTAGAACCTCAATCTCAGACATGTCGGATGAACCATAGGAGTAATCCCAAGATATCAAGGTACTGGGTAAACCACCCTTGCACCTACCGGAAACGAAGGCTATTTCTTTATCGAGAGTAGAAATGAGGCCTGCTGCAACTTCGCAATCCTCCACTGGAGGTTGCCCACTTACATTGGCACTGGTTGCAGTCAGAGGGCCAGTCTTCTCAAGCAGAGCAATTGCAGAGGGGTGGGACATTACCCTGACCGCGACCATATTTCCACCAACCCTTGGATCAAGGGGCTCCTTCGCCCTCAGTAGAAGTGTCAGGGAGCCAGGGGGGAAGTCACCAAGGATTTCACTCGCAACGTCAGGAATTTCGACCAAATCCTCCACCTGCTCAATTTTTGCTACACCCAGACTAACAGGCTGGTCATAGCCCCTTTTCTTCAACTTGAAGAGCACGTCCAAAGAATCGGAATTTGGAATACAGCCCAAGGCCGGCTGTGTAGATGTGGGGTAGACTATGCACCCCCCCTCCAAGGCCACATTCACCGCTCTTTCCATATTGCAACTACCTGATGTGTTTCCTAATGCCCGGAGGGAGGGAGTTGGCATGAGCGACAATAGTTCCCACCTTTAGATCAAGATTCGTTTGATGGGTGTGGCGTTGGAAAATCCTTGCTACTTCGTAGACTGCAACCATGGCGTTTACCAGTGGAACTAGGTAAACAAGCTTCCAGAAAGCACGCCTGTCCCACATCTCACTGGTCACCTCACTTCCATCGGTGCAGACAATCGCAAGACCCATCATCTTCTGTCCGAATGATCTTGAGTACCACAAACCAGTCACCCTCCAGTACAGCCAGTGAGAGGAAAGAAGAACGAACGTGTATGCCAAGGAATGCTGAGGAGAGGTCCTCCAGGTCTCAAAAACCCATACGTGCAACAGTTCCCACCTAGTTGCTAGCATGAGAACAGTGGTCACAATAACGATATCAATCACCAGGGAAGTCCCCCTTCTTACCCCTGAAGCCAATATTGTCCCCTCTGGAAGGTTCCAATGTTCGTCCACCTGACCAGAAACTATCGATTTTGCCAACGTGCTTCCACCAGAGGGGGATAGGGATATGGGGGAATCGTGGTCGACCATGGTATCTCCTCAGGACATTCCGAGCATGTGCCAAGCCTCAAGGTTACGTTCCCTGACATGTCTAAGCCAGGACTCCCAATTTTCATCATGCCTCAATGTAGATGGGTCACCAATCACTATCAAACCCCTCTTTGCACGAGTCAAGGCCACATTCAATCTCCGTGGGTCAGAAAGGAAACCAACATTACCATCACTGTTCGACCTCACACATGAGAAGATGATAACCTCCTTTTCACGCCCTTGATAACCATCAACAGTTTTCACCTCAATCTCCTGCATCGATTCAGGAAGAACATCTCTAATTGCCCTCACTTGGGCAGCATAGGGGGTAATCACTCCAATTTCACCCACCTCAACATCGCCAGTATCCACTAGCCCCTCGACTATCTTTGAGGCCCAGGAAGCCTCAACGGAGTTCTCCTTGGACTCCCCGTCCGGAGCCACCTTCTCTCCACCTTCAACGGGGATGAACGCAATCGGCGCGTCCCAGTCCGGCCAAAGGACTCCTGCTGGAGAGGGCCTCTGGGAACTTTCCACCCCATCAATCAGGCGACCCCCATAGAAAGAGTTGTTTGGAAACGACGATATCGCCGGATGCATTCTGTATTGGGTGTTCAACAGATGAGCCTCCACGCCCATATCCAGTATTCTCTCAAACAGCGATCTCGACAGTCCTCCCTTTTCTGCTCGTCTGGAAATAACAGTAGGGGGGAGTTGCTTGTGATCACCGACCAGAACCAACTGTCTGGCGCCACGAACAATGGGCACCAGGGATGACGGCTCTGTCGCCTGTGTAGATTCATCAATCAGGACTTGGGAAAATCGTCTGCCATCAAGGATTTCATGACCAGTCCCTATGCAAGTGCAGCAAAGAACCTGGGCCTTGTCAAGAATGTCGTCACGCATCTGACCCTCAATTCTCCTAACCTCTTTCCAACCCCTGCTAAGATCCCTGTGAGCAAGCCCCTTCTCCTTTCCTCCTCTCATGCCCTTGATCTTTCTGCCCAACTTCTCATTGAGCTCCAGATGATCGACTAGATCCCTCCTCAGGGGGTGCCTCTCCATCAGTGCATCCATTGTCGCCTCTCGAAGCTCCTCTCTAACTTTGACAGGTTGACCCAATCTGACCGCCCTAACACCAAGCTTCAGTAAACCTTCCAACAGGTTGTCAACCGCCACATTTGAGTCGGCAACTGCTAGAACGGTCCCTAGGTCTTGTTGAGCCCAGGCCTCAAGTATCCTAACTGCAGTATGGGTCTTCCCAGTTCCCGGTGGGCCTTGGATGAGAGTCAAGCGCTGCTCTACAGCCGCCTTAGCCGCCTTCCTCTGAGCTTCGTTCAACTTCATGTCTAGTGTGTAGCCCCTTCCTCTGACCCCTCCAAGTTGAGGTGGTAGAGAAGCAGTTCCTCCGGGGTCATGCACTAATCCAAGTATCAAATCCCTCAGTGGAACTCCACCTTCTTCCTGGAACAACGAATTTAGGGCATCCCTCATCCTATCGAATGCTACTCTGTTAGCCCCCCTGTCCATTCTCCAGCTATCCTTCCGAATGTCAGAAGGAAGCTCCGGTAGAACGACCCTTATCGAGTCCCTCCTCCTATCACTGACTATCGCCTCAACTGGTTTCTCTGAGAGAGGATCACCTCTACTCAGCATCACTATGTCTCCTTGTCTGAAACGATGAGAGCCCAAATCCCGCCTTCCCTTCTTGCTTAGTTTCACCACACGTTGATCAAATAGCCACCCATCCGGCTTTGCTACCAGATCAAAAAGCGCCACTCCGTTCGAAATCAGCCTTTCCTTGGACCAATTCCTAAGTCTGCGTTCTGTAGATGCGAGCTCGTCTTCCAACTCCAATCTTATCAGCTTCAGGTAACCTTCATGATGATCCTGACTCCTCTTGAACCTAGATGGCAGTCCCGCGGGCCCCTCTTCCACGATACGACGCGTAGAAGACGCCCCATCACCATTCCCCGAGGCAAACCTTCCATTTTCCATCGATGTAAATCGAGCACCTTCCCGTGAGGATTATACGATGAGTTTCTGGGAAGCAGAACGCGGGAGGGGTGCATACCGTTGTTTGACCGATTCAAATTCAATCGTAAGAAGGACGACGAGGGCATAGAGTGCCCACTCTGCCAACAAAAAAACTCCCCAGGTTCGGACACCTGCTCAAGGTGCTCATACCAACTCCAGAAGGCGACTCACCAACAAGAAGCATCCGTAGATGATGGCGCTGCATCTGATCTATTTGACGAGTTGCTGGGGGACTTCGAGGAAGACGAGGAGCAGGAGGTAGTGGACTGGTCAAAAACCACCTTCACAATGGATGATGTTACAATCGACGTCAAACAATATGGAAAGGACGACTCCGTTGTTACTAAGCAAAAACCGACCTTTGCCTTCAGTGTGGACCTCCCGGAAACTAACGATGAAAAAGAGGAAGAGGATTACGAACTAAAGCCCGAGGACGCTCCCGAATTCGTCACTAAGTTTGAGGTCCCAGATTCAGAGCCCGAGCCACTCGAGGAGATCTCTCCCCAACATGTTGAATTGATTCAACCCACATCCGAAGCAGCAGAAGAAGTAGAAGTTGTAGCGCCAAGTGAGATTCCAGAATCAAATGTCCAAATTGAAACTCCAATCCCAGATCCAGAGCCCGAGCCAGAGCCCGAGCCAGAGCCCGAGCCAGAGCCCGAGCCCGAGCCAGAGCCCGAGC
>PBSO01000006.1 GCA_002726275.1 Methanobacteriota archaeon
TCCTCCTGATTCGGTAGTTGAAAGTCCTGCCCCGATAATGGTGTAAATTCCCGCAAGGCAAAGTGTTGCAACGATGGCCGTAACGGCATATTGGTTGTGATTCATAGCCATTGGAACGCCTCGGCCCCTTAGGGGGCCGACCCTTTGACATTGGGGACGGATATAACGTTTCACCGAAGGGGTGCAGAGGGCGAATCAGGAAATCTCTCTCGAAGGGAGTATTTCGATTGTCATTTTGCCATCCACCTGGAGCGTCAAAACCTTGCCATTTCTTCCGAATGCCCTCTCCCAGCAACCCAGCAATATCCCTCCCGATATAGCAGGGTGGAACATCGAAGAGAATGACAGTCTAACGCCGCCTTTGTCCCCCACAGGTAAGGCCGACTCTGCTTCCCCGAGGCCGTGTCTTGACAGGTGTCTTTGGACTATCTGCGGCCAGTCCGAATGATCACGGATGAGTACGTGATGCCCCTCTGAGACAAATCTCTCCCTTGCTGAGTCAGCCGCTGCGGTCCACCAGTCAGAGCGTCGAACATCTATCCCATTCCAATCGTAGCATTCTGACCTCCCCTCATGAATCCCATTCATGTATGGTAGGCAGTACTCCTCGAAACGCTGTAACAAGTCCAAGTGGAGAAACATCCGCCTCTCGCCCATTATTGACCACTGGCCAGGGGAGTCGACCCTCAGATCCTGCCAATTTCCATCACTCAATTTCCCATCGCTAGTTGCCTCTATGTTGGCTCGGTACCAATCTGAGTCTAATGGGTCCGGTTTGGGAATATTTGTCTCATCTAGTGACATTGTTACAACGAGCCCCCCCTCAGCCCCCTCATTCCAGAGGAATCTGTGCCTCTTGCCGGTAGATTCCTCCCAGGAGGCAGCAATGATTCCAGCACAAATTGGGACAGATGCCGGTTTTTCTACGAATAACAGTGTCTCATCGCCGTCCTCCAATAGACTGAATCTCCCGAAGCCACTAGTTTCCCAGAGCATTCTAGAATAATTCCATGAGTCGGGATTTCTGCCCTTGGGAGGGTTTTTTCCACCTAGGCTCAACATATACTCCTCGTGTTCGACTGCGGCATGCGCTAGGCGTCTCCCAAGACTTTGGGCGGCCCTTCTTTCCAGGCCTTGGAACCACAACTCGAACCATGCCGAACCCGTTCTCCATGCAATCTCATTTCTGCCCCTCAGGGCATCCCTGCAGACCCCACCTAAGAATTCCCAGCGACCGATTACATCATCTTCTGGAGTTGTTGATGATTTGGAAGCGGAATTTAGGAAGTCAAAAAGCCCCATTTTCAGGCACCTAAGAATGACTCTATTCTGTCAAAAGCATCTGCAAGAACCTCCTCATGGGGGAGGCATACCATACGAAAGTGCCCACTGCCGAACTCGGGAGAGAATCCTGAACCATGGACTACGAGAACGTGATGTTGATGAAGCAGATCTAAGACCCATTGTTTGTCGGAAATTACCTCATCCTCGATTCTAACGAAGAGGTAGAATGCCCCTCCCGGGACCTCACACTCAAGACCGTCGATTGCTTCTATCCTTCTGATGCAATAGTCCAACCTCTGCTTGACACGCTCGCGATGTGCGTCCAACCAACCATGCCCCTCCGTTAGTCCTGCTAGGAAGCCATGTTGAGCGGGAGTCGATGCACAGAGACGACTTCGTAGCAGACGCTCGACGCCATCCCTCACCAAGGAAAGTCTGTCCTCGGGGTCATGCCAGGCCATGTAACCAATACGCCACCCGGGTGCGAAGTATACTTTGGAAACCCCATTGAGGGCGATCACAGGTACGCTGTTTGAACGTGACGCTGCCGAGCAAAGAGTTCCGGTGAAGTCTAGTCCGTCGTATATCTCGTCAGCAATAATCGTGCATTGTGGATAGTCGCTTGCTATTTCTAGCAAGGCATCTATCTCAGAAGCTGTCGCAACGTTTCCTGTTGGATTATTGGGATTAATCAGGACAAGAAGGCGGACGCTACTGTCCATCTTGGATCGAATGTCATCTAAGTCGAGGCGCCATCCGTCATTCGGATCGAGTCGATACTCGATAGTTGACGCACCGTACATCTGTGGGTAGGCCATGTATGGTGGGTAGTGCGGCCCTGGAGCTAGAACTTTGGTGCCCTCTTCGAGGAAGGCTGCAAATATTATCTGGAGTGCCTCGGTAACTCCATGAGTGACGTAGACATCATCTTCGGAGCAGGGCCATCCCTTCCCACTCTCAGATACGGAGATTGCCTGGCGAAGTTCTGGTAGTCCATACGAGGGGCCGTATCCATTGTCTTGGGAGTCTAGCGCGCGCTTGTACGCAGAGATCATGTGTTCGGGAGTTGGCAATCCCTCGTATGCAAGCGGGTCACCGATGTTGAGTCTGATAATATCGTGACCTTTCTTCTCCAGTTCGACTGCAGGGACGACCACATCACGAATTGCGTATTCAATTGCAGCGGCACGGGAAGAGACATCGACCTTCTCAACCATGATCTCACAACCCAAGCAACTCGCGAGCGGCATCTAGGGCCACGGGTATTCCATCTGGATTGGACCCCCCTCCCTGGGCCATGGTTGGGCGGCCACCTCCCCCTCCTTCGATGTGAATTGCTATCTCATTGAGAATCTCAGTGGCATTGTGTTTGTCGGCTGCAATGGTTCCTTCTGTGCATGCGATGATTATCTTCCCGCCGCCATCCCTACTTGCCAAAATTGCCAATGTTGGTTTAGAATGGTCCCGAGTAAGTTGTGTGAGCATTCCCATCATCTGCTTCTGACCCCCTACTACTTCCATCAGAATGTACCTGACACCATCAATCTCGACTGCCTCATCTCCGCCTCCTGACGTTCGTACTCTTACCAACTCAGCCTCTAATGACTCGATTTTCTTTTGCTGGGATTTCCACTCCTCGAAGAATCGGCTGACTGCCCTTGGCAGGTCTTCCGGTTGCACCCCAAGAGTCTGAGATGCCTCATCCAAAATCCTCTCCTGCCGCCGGGCATGCTCCCTCGATGTCTCTCCCGCCACGACTTGCAGACGCTCCACCCCGTCTTGTACCTGACTGGACCTGATAATTCGCAATTCGCCTACATCTCCCGCATTATCATGATGCGTTCCACCGCATGCTTGGGTGTCGAAGTCGCCTATTTTGATGATTCTAATCTCCTGGTGTTTTGGAGGGCCGCCCTGATAAATCTCGAACCCAAAGCTTGTGTCCGCTTCTGATCTGTCCAAGAGAATCTTCTCTATTCCCAGATTAGACGAGACTACCTCGTTAGCTCTATCTTCTATTTTGTCGAGTTCCTCCCTTGAAAGCCTGGAATAGTGTGTGATATCTAGGCGTGCATACCTAGCACCCTTGCTAGATCCTGCTTGCCAAACATGTGGGCCGAGTAATTCCCTAGATGCACCCCCGACTATGTGAATTGCCGTGTGATGGTCCATTAGCTGCTTTCTTCTAGTCCAATCAACCTCGCCCCTGATCGCACCAACATCTAACCCTGTATCTGTAAGATGCATTACAATGCCATTCTGTACTCTAGTATCCAAAACCCTTGCAGAAACTCCTCCCTGCTGCAGGACCCCCTGGTCGCCCAATTGCCCTCCTCCTTCCGGGTAGAAAAGAGTGCTATCGAGGATTATAGCGTGAGTTGGGGAGCCACTTACCTCGGATGAGAGGGAAAGTGAACTTACCTGTTCCTTGGAAAGTTTTAGGCAACCCAGAACCTCGGCTGAGAATTCCGTTGATTGGGTGTCCTCATAATAATCCGCGGAAGTTACTCCGAAGTCCTCCAGAACGAAGATATCTGACTTCTTTCTTGCCTTCGCAGCTTCCTTGGTCATTTTGGCATTTCTTGCGGCCATGTCTGCTGAAAACCCCACCCTGACGGTGAGATTTTCCCAACCCATCCCCCTAGCTATGGATACGACCATCTCGGGATTGAGTCCCCTCTCCTCTGAAAGTCTGAAGAGAGTCTGGTCATCAACGGTAAGGGAGTCCCTTGGAGTTTCCTTCAGAGCGGTTCTGACCGCTGCCTCGCCCTTGCGCAGCATTTCATGATACCTTGATTCCTCCAGTTCAAGAATCGCCAGAATTCCCTCTCGACTCTGTGCAAAGTGGGACATGTCCATGTTACAGTCCATGTGGTGCGCTGCGAGTTCGGACAGGCTGGCTTCGATTGCAAGTGAGTCCTTCATCCGGCAAACTCTTCTAGCTAGCATTCTTGATAGGTAGCCTGCCTTTGAGTTACTTGGAACTAATCCATCTCCAAGCATATTGCAAATTGCATGCATGTGGTCGGGTATGGCATAAATTGACGAGAGGGGCTCAGTAACTCTCTTCAACTCCTCCACGGTTACTGAAATCCCGCTTTCTGAGAGTCTCCTTGATAGGTTGACATACAATTCCTCTGCATCCGTCCCGACATCGATATTCAGTATCCCGGCTAGTCTCGATAGTTCCCCTAGCAATGAGTCCATGTTGACATCTATTTCCATGGATGATAGGATATTCTCAAATCCGGAAAGTTTTTTCAGCCAATTTACTGATTCGGGGTATATTGCCTCATATATCGTTGGCGTTCCGGCAGCTGCCCAGCAGAATCTCTCAAGGCCATAGCCAGTGTCAATAATTTGCAAATCCATTTCACTATATCTCTGACCTTTAATTTCAATTTCACCCGAGTCGTCCTCCTCCAGACTCATGAAGACCAACGTTGCTAACTCCAAACCTCCAACTATCACCTCTAGGGCTGGCCCAGCATTGCCCCCTCCTGACCAAGGGTTCTCAACGTATGTTATCGAAACTGGATCGATTCCCAAGGTATCGACCAATAATTCGTCACAGAATCTTACACATTGATCTATCCAATATATCACATCGCCCTCTTTTGGCCTGTTGAATGCGTGGTGGGCCATCATCTCAAATGTTGAGAGATGCCTTCCAGACCTCCCTACGGCAGCCACATCAGTTAGTCTGATACAGGGCTGGCTGATGGTTAGTGGGTTCTCCGGAGGCGGGACTTGCCCGCTAGTGACATGAGGTTGGAAGTCGGCTATGCTTGCTATAGTTAGGTGAATGTCGTCCCTCCATCTGGCTATTACCGGGTAAGGGTCGATTCTCGAGTGTTCTCTTTTCTCAAAGAAAGACAAGAAGACCTCCCTCATCTCATCCTTGAGCTTCTTCCCCCTCGATTCAAAACCCCCGATAATCGGGTTTCCGATGAATGTGTAAGGGTCGTCCGAGGTATCTCCGCAAGTGTCTCTTTCCCCGTCCCTGGTCCAGAACCTGAAGCCGGAAACTCTGCATTTACGGAGGAGGTGTCCGGACTCTTTCCAGAAGGGAATCTCGATATCTCCAAAGGTCACAGTGTGTCGCCCCTCGTTTCCGCATTGTAGGGTTCGACTTGAATTCGATTGTCGTCAGACGTGCGTCGCGTTGAAAGCCGGGGATTGTCAGGAGGCCCCATGGATTCCACTTGGAGGGAGCACATTGAGAACGATGGTCCCGGAAGAATGCGTATTAGTAAGCATGGCAGTATGCGTACGGACGCGATTCTGGTGGCAGACGAGTCACATATTGGTGAGGGCGTCGATGACAGATCTCCCTCACAACTTGTCAACACCGCCTCAATGCCCGGGATAGTTGGGGAGGCTTGGGCTATGGCCGACTGGCATTTTGGATATGGTTTTCCGATTGGAGGTGTTGTCGCCACGGATATCGACTTCGGGGAAAATGGTGGTGCGATTTCTCCGGGAGGGGTCGGTTTCGACATAAACTGCGGAGTCCGGCTTTGCTCGACTGATCTAACCATTCAAGAAATAGATCCGAAGTCCATTGCTGCGGAGCTATCCGAATGCATCCCCTCGGGAGCTACCAGCAAGGGCGGGGTAATTCTTTCTTCGGGAGAAATGGATTCAATCCTTTGCTCGGGAGCCTCTGCTGCTGTTGAAATAGGTCTGGGCGAGTCTAGGGATCTTGCGGCCATAGAGTCCAACGGTGTCCTCGATAGCGATGAGCGAGATGTCGGGGGAAGGGCGAGAAAGAGGGGTTCCAAGTCACTTGGAACGCTAGGATCGGGAAATCACTTTCTTGAGTTGCAGGTCGTTGACAGGATAGTCGATCAGAGGGCGGCCTCGGCCTTTGGCTTGCGCGAGGGGCTTGTTACTGCCATGATTCACACTGGTTCACGTGGACTCGGGCATCAGGTTTGTTCAGAGCATGTTGCCATTATTGAGTCTAAGTACAAACAGCAAGGTAACAATTGGTACTCCGGCGAATGGGATATTTCCCTGCCTGACAGGCAGCTAGCAGCAGCTCCAATACACAGTAGAGAAGGGGCCTCATACCTAGATGCGATGAACGCTGCGGGGAACTTTGCCTTCGCAAACAGGTCTGCACTTACGCATAAACTCAGGGAAGTACTACGCGGGAGGTTTGGAAGAGACGGCGATCTTGACGTCGTCTACGACGTTAGTCACAATATTGCAAAGATCGAGGATCATTCTGTTCATGGCAAATCGTGTACGTGCTGTGTGCACAGAAAGGGGGCCACTAGGGCATTGGGAGGGGACCACCCTGAGCTTGCGTCGCGTTTCTCTGGCATCGGCCAGCCGGTTCTAGTGCCGGGGGACATGGGGACTGCATCATGGGTCTTGGCC
Organism: Methanobacteriota archaeon; assembly: GCA_002726275.1. Taxonomy (GTDB): domain Archaea; phylum Thermoplasmatota; class Poseidoniia; order Poseidoniales; family Thalassarchaeaceae; genus MGIIb-O5. The sequence continues at coordinate 6,673 of PBSO01000006.1, forward strand.
GGTCCGAGGGGTGGATCCAACTCGGCCTTTTCTTCCTCTTGCCACGGTGCTGGGAGGAGGATGTCAAGAACTGCTGCCAGGAATCAAATAGACTCAGCAGAGCTATTGAGGAGTCTCGAGGAGAGCGGGGTCCATGTCCATGCAAAGACTCCTAACGTGCTTTCAGAAGAGGCGCCTGAGGCATACAAGGATGTTGATGACGTTATTGGTTTGACAGCAAAGGCAGAGCTAGCTAGGCCAGTCGCCAGATTGAGGCCATTTGCTGTGATAAAGGGATAGTCATTTGTCCCTGTACACTATTTCTATGATGTCGCCGTCTTGCATCGAGTAACTGCCGAATTGATCGGAAGATTCCCCATTGACGTACATGACTATCTCGGTGTTCTCGTCGACCATGCTGTCGATAACCTGGCTATCACTGAACTCTTTGCCCCATATCTGGAAAAAGGCTCCCAAAGGAGCATCCATAGGACTCGGCGTCTCTATATGGAGTGTGCCTGAGTCATCATGAGTGTGGATGCCCCTCATTCCTTGACACGTGGAGTCTGAAATGCCCACATTCGGCCCCACGGGATACTGCTCGCCGTCTATCTCTATACTCAGAGAAACATGAGTGTGAGTCACTAGTCCATCATGGCCTTCCAGGCAAACAGTTGTGATTTCCCACTCCTCGGCCTCGGGGACGTTCCCGGAAGGGGCGAGTAGGAGGACTAGGAAGACTGCCGTCATAACCCCTGCAACGCCAAGGGCCGCTGACTCAGCATTCATGTCCACTCCAGAAGGGGAGTAGTATTTCACATGCAGTATCCACGTTTCGGTTGGTTGGGTATAGAAGGTGCTGCTCCTGTTTGAACCCCGTCGGACTCCTCCATAATTATCGTGAGGAGAGTTTTCACCAGATTTCTCAGCTCCTCCACCTCTTCCATCATCTCGTCAATCGTTAAGCTATCGCCATCCCCTGTCACGCAATCCCATCCTGAGGAATCTCTTCCTCATCGGCAAAGCGGTCAAATTGGCCTATAAACACATGAGGTAGCGCTGACGCTCGGAGGGGGTTCTGTGCAGAAAGGGGCTATTCCGGCTAGTCTTCTTCGCGCTGCCACGTTTCTTCTTCGTAGTATTCGTCATCTTCGTCGTCATAGTAGTAGTCGTCATCGCCCCTACCTCTGGACATGAAGAATCCTATCATGGCTATGGCCACAATAACTACCACTCCTATGATCATGATTGATGAGTCCGAGCCTTCATCGGATGAAGGAGGTGGGACCACACTAATTCCAGTAATTGGCGTATTTGCAGCTGCGAAGTCTATCTCCGTAAGCTGACCATCGCCGTCAACGTCGATGACGAGGTATAAATCAGGCTGACCTGGTGAAGTTGCCTCCCACATGAACGTGGCCCTGACACTTGTCGTCTCAGCAGGCAGATCTATCTCGGTATCTCCCGACTGTGATGTCACAGATGCCTGCCACCTCTGCTCCAGCATTCCATCTGCACCCTCTTCCAGGGTGAGTTCATACAGTCCGACCGTAACTACTCCATCCCTCTTTCCAGTATTCTCCCAGAATGTGTCTATCTTGACAGTCTCTCCCATCAGCGGGGTCCCCGTACTGACAATTGAGCGTGAATACTCGCCAAGGAATTCCATTATCCTCAATGTGGGGATCCTAGGTGCAGGCTCACTGCCCAATCCTGAAACCTCGTTTCCGGCCTTGTCGGTTGACGTAACGTAGAATGCTATCTGATCGCCTTGCTCTATCTTCATGCTATTGAGGGGAGTGAAATCGATGTGCGCCTGGTATACCGAACTTCCATCTCCCTCGGAAATGAGCTGCAGTTCTCCCGTATCCTCAGTTCCCGCGACTTGAATTCCGCCTCTCAAGTAGTACCAAGCAACTTGCAATGGCCCGTCTTCCATTCCAATTTCATCATTCATGGTAATTGTGACTGTGACATCGTCCACGAGGTCGGACTCAATGATAGTCAGGGATGAGTCCGGGTATGCCATCTGATCGAATAGAGCAGTTGGCGACTTGCTGTCTACTGTAATGGATACGTCGCTATTCGTAACCGAGGAGCCTTCTCCCCTCATGTTCAGTACATCGGTCTGGACAGCCATTGTTGGGTTCAGAGGAACTCTAGCAGGAAGCACCATTGACACGGAGAATGTTCCGTCCAATTCGACTCCTGAGGTCACTATGACCTCTTGGGTCCCATAGACGACCATAGCCTCAACCATCAAATCGTCCGGGATGTCTGATGCCACTACGCCGGAACCTGCATAGTAGACTGAACCATCGATGGTGAATTCGTCGCCCTGTCTCAGGTATAGGGACTCTCCGTCATTCTCCACCACAGGCATTGTTAGGTCCGAAAGGACCCCCGGAACGGCGACGAATCTGTTATCTAGATCCCATGAAAGCTCGCCTATGTTGTTCTGGTATGCAACTGTGTTTAGATCGTCCATAATGCTGACGCTTGGCTTGCAACTAGACTGTCCTTCGTATTCTTCAGTCTCGGGATCGTCATGATTCCAAGGGTAGTACCATGACAGTTCGAACTGGATTGACAACTGGGTTACGTCCGATGTGATCTTTTGAGTCTGCACGCCAATTGGCGTGACTAGGCTGTCAGAGGCAGACCATAGTGTGCCTCTTGATGGATCGTAGGACATCTTGCCCACTTGGGTGGGTCCGTCTCCACATAGCATCACAGTAACGTTGTCCAAGGTGTCTATCCCATTTGCCTCGTCAATCTGCATGGTAAATGTGTGCTGCACCCCTGCAAGTAGGTACCCGATCTCAGAGTCGAGGTCGTAACCTGACGAGAGAATGGAAGTGGGTTCATCGGTGGCAACGATAACAGTGGCCCACGAGTTCTCGGCCCCTGGGCCGCCTCCCGTGTACCCATCCTGGTAGGATAGTCCGGCCCAGTCGGTTCCCTCCAGATAGAGGTGGACTGGGCTATTGAATTCCTGAGCTGAAACGTCGATTGAAACGAAGTTCACCTGCTGCTGACCGGTCATTCCAGAGGAAAGGGGCTGTGACTGCGACATGTACTCCGATTCATCTGCCACGCCATCTGAGTTTGTGTCATCGACGCTCCCCCTCCAGTACCTCATTGTGAGGGACTCCCCCCTTGCCTCACCCTCGTCAATTGTTACGAATATAGAAAGTGGCGCTGTTGGCTCCCAAACCTTAGCATGGGCATCCTGAAGTCCTGTTGGGGTGTTTACTTGCATTGGCCCTGCAACAGGCGGGTTAGAGTCCATGGTCACCGTTATCTGAGGAGGTACCCCTGTGACGTCTTCGGCGCCCACACTGAACCCAGTTGGCCCGACAGACAGCATCATTGGAGAGACAGTGACTTGCGATAGTCCCGGGTCAGGAGTCACGATTCCACCAAAGTGTCCATTGTCACCGACCGTCAGAGAGAATAGTGATCCGGACATGTTCAGGCCAACTTGGAAGTCGGACACGGCGGGCCTCGCACTGGGAGAGTCTTGGAATCTAACTGAACCGGTAATGTTGAGGTCGTTACCCTCCTTAGCAGGGAATGGGTAGAATGATGAGTACTGGTTTGAAAGTAGCCTTCCAAATTCGTCCCTCACTTCGAATGAGTCTATCTGCAGATCGTTCTCAACAGCCTTAGAGCCGCCTTGACCGCTGTGGGAAACTGCAGGCCATACGGTCTCGCCGTAGTCGTCGTAAGCTTGTGCGACCCAACGAATTGAGTCGACATCGTCCCAGTTCCAGTTCACATCGAATATCCAGTGAACTGAGACATCGTCGAAACCATCATTGTGAGTAGTTATGGCGACATTTGAGGAACTGTCCATAGGAGCTACACTGCTACCTGAAGTTTGTGAGAAGGTAACTGCCTCTGCTCCTTGCCCCCAGAGCCCATCAGCGCTATTCTCTACCTCGAACATCAGTACCTGTCCATCTGAGGCGGAGCCCTTCAGGGTGATGTGGGATATCATGGAGTTGTCCTCCAAGTGATGGTGCTCTGTAACGATCTCGACTGAGTTACCATCGGGATACAGTGTGTTGGGGACCTGGAAGTCCCTGTTGGTGAGCACGTAGTCGAACTTCAGATCGCCATCAATCGAGACAGCGCCTGCGACTGCTGAAATGGTAACTGGGATCGAGACATCATTTGGAGGCGGGTCATCCTGGGTCTGTGAATCGTGATATGCCGACACCATGCTACCGAGTCCCGAAACATTCTCGAAGATCAGGTAACTGAAACCAAGCCTAGTCAATGAGACGGTCTGGGCGGTATTGGAGCTGACGCTGACAGGGACTTCCTTCCAGACCCTTCCAGTTTCGCTATCGGTATGTGTGCCAGTTAGTGAGTTGATAGCCATAATCTGGCTAGAATCCATAATTGAGTGGAAGGGCTTACTGGATGAAGAGCTGGTCTGGGAAGCGCCTGCGACTGATACGCTGACCGGCGATTCGAAGCCGTTTGAGTCGGGAGCCACTGATACAATTCCGTTGTTAACGACACTGTTTGCTGGAAGCCTCACGTTGACTGTGGTTGCAGTGGAGCCGTCCAGGTACATCGTTTCGCTTGTTGTGAACGTATCCAATCCATCCGATATGAGAGACTGCCAGCCATAGTGGCCGTAGTCAGAACCGAAGGGGAATGACCACTCTGCTNNCCCATCGTTCAGGACGTCGATCGAGGGGGATTCGGCNGGNTCAGCGAAATCTGCGGTNATCACNAGCCTGTCTATCCANCCNTTTGTGGGGAGGNNTACTGANACTCCGAAACCNGGTTGCGGATATGTGAAAGCGACNCCGCCCTGGGAAGACTGGCCCAGNGTTCCNCCGTTTGAGTCGAGGATTGTCACCATTATCCCTCCAGAGTAGTTTCCACCCANGCTTACACTCTTTATTGGCCTNGAAGAAGGAGTGAACTGGGATGTTATCGTTCCTGCTATGGATGTTGCATTGATGACGCCATCTACGACCTCGACCCCGGTGGTCATGTCCCAACCGTTGCCGTCGTAGGAAGACGCTGCGAGAACCCTCTTCCCCCCAACGTGAACCTTCATCAGTTGTGGTGTGGACTCCTCATCATCTGTGTCCATCAGAACCTTCAGCCTGATCTGGGGGTATGTGGCTGTATCGACTCCTGCGAGCGAGATCGGGAAGGACGCGTTGGTGAAACCGGGTATGTCTTCGCCTGAGGCCTGATCCACTAGGGTCCCACGGACCCATGTGTCATTTGGAATACTGGCGGTAACGTCTATCCATCCCAAGTTGAAGTCGTCCATCTCCGAGGCGTCTATCGATGGGCTTAGCCAAGCCCCGCCCTCTCCGTAGTTCGCGAGGAGTATTCCGAAGTTGTCGATGTAGCCGCCCCCATACGAGTTTACGGACGTGTCTGTGTCTATTCTGAACCTGAACCTGAGGTCGTCACCAGCATATGCATCCAGTGGGGCGACCAGGGTCTCGAAAACTCCGCCATTACCGCAATCGCCGCTCATCCAAGCGTTGTTTCCGTACATCGCGTTTCCTGAGTATCCAACTGAGCCATCGTACCACCCGGCAATTCCCGGGTCGAAGTATTGCCAACCACCGTTGTTCACCTTGATGTAGAGCCCTACGGCATCCCAGTAGTTCTCGGTGCACACCCACTTGTCGAATGTCAACTGAGTTGATCCGTTTGAGGGGATTGAGTAGACAGGCGACTTGACATACGCATCTGCGCTGTTGCAGTAATTCCCATTTAGGTTGGTACCATACAAGTAGGGGAATGAGGGCTCTTGAGTACCGGCCCCTGAAGCTGAGCCGAGTTGGCCGTACTGCCAGCCGCAGGCGCCAGAAGAACCGGACTTGGACCAACCGGCCGCATTCGTGGTCGCTGGGTCACTCGCGGTGCTGTCCTCGAAGCCCATATGGACACTCTGAACGCCCCTTGTCCAGATGTAGTGAGTCCATTGGTCGACTCCCTGGTTGACCCCATAGTGGAACATGGATGAAGGCGTCTCGACCAAGTCTTGGAAGAGAGCAACGCCGTCGTTGTCTACGACTCTGATGGCGTCAACCGTCAACCCTTCCTTCTGATCACCGGGGTAGGACCCGCCATAGTGGGTGTACTGGTCGGTGTCCACGATAATCCTCATGTGGACGGAAGCTTGGTTCCTGAATGAGGCAGGGATGTCGAGTGAAATGGTTCTGATTCCGTTGCTCTGCTGCCCATAGGATGTTCCCGATGCATCGGAGTACCCATAGCCGGGAATTGCGCCGACCCTGTCCTCGCAGTTCGTTGTGGTGGATGAGCCGGAAGAGGAGATGTCTGTCCAGGTGTTATTGTTAAGGGATAGTTCGACGCATGCGTTGTCGTTGTAATAGCCGTACAAGTCCCACTCCATATCTATCTCAATTGCCGAGGTACTGTTTGTTCCTGTCAGGTCAATTGTCCTCTGTAGGGCCCCATATGCGTTACCCATGTAGTTGCAGTAAGTCGCTGTAGTGGTGTAGCAGCCATGGTGCCAGACACCATAGTCAACTCCGTCATTGTTGAAGTGGATGTTGTCGATGAACCAACCGGGCCTTTCGTTGGACGCATCCGGATCAGTCCAAACGTGGAACTTCATCTGGATGTGAGTGGCCGAGGTGATTCCGCTGATTGACTGGAGGGAGATGTTTGACGAAACCCAACCGCTGTGAGTCGTTGAAGCGAATACGGGCATAGTTCCGGTGGGCGCCCCATTTACAGATGGTGCATCGCTAGAAATAGTGCTTGGATAGCCCCCATCTGGAGCTATCCACGTCCAGTCCCCCCATGCAGTTGGACCGTTCCTGATTCGGTATTCCACCCATGCGCCGTCTCCGCCTCCGGATGATGTGCTGTCAAGATGGTACCAGTGATCGAAGGTCATGTAGAAGGCGTTCATCTCGGAGGAGTCTGGTACGCTTACCGCTTCGGTTAGGAGGAAAGTGTCGGTGCCGGCAGGGAGTGGTTCGCCTGGAAGTGTTGCGGCCACTACAAGCCCCTCGGTCGACTGCGCAGGAATGACTCCGTAGGACATGTTGATCTGGTCGCCCCACAGGGTCCCATTCATCCCGGATAGCGTAGTTGCCTGCCAGAGTCTTGGGCCATTGCAAATGTACTCAGTGGCCGAGATCTCGTTACTGTCGAGAGTCCCGTCCTCATCGACATCGAGGCCGGATTCTATCATGTAGCCCCCATAGCCGCAGTTCGAGCCCTCTGACTCCGAGGTGACAGACAGTTCGTAGTTGAAGTAGCCACCGAGAACGGTGGTTATTGACCCACTAGTTCCGGAGGTGTCACTGATGGATATGGAAGGAGCGGAGGTGTAACCCGAGCCTCCAGAAATGATTTCTGTGTCGTGAATTGGGCCCGTGGTTCCTAGAACCGCAATTAGCTGAGCGCCATTGCCCCCGGAAGGGATTACGTAGATCGTGTCGTCAGATGTGTAACCCGAACCGGAATTGGAAACAACGACTGATGTTATTGCACCGTTACTGCTCACAGTGCCAACATATGCTGTTGCACCGGAACCACCACAGGCACCTGGGCAGATGATGGATATACTGTCGTTGGCCGAGAAGCTGGAGCCCCCTGCTTGAATCGTTATGCTATCGATTCCTGAGCTGATTGAGTAGTTACCAGAGAATCCAGAACCACCGCCACCAGAGGCAGAAAGGGTTCCTGCGGAGTATCCGGATCCGGCATTGGACACGGTTAGCCCTGTCACGACATCGGAAAGGGCGTTTGCACTGCAATAGTATACCACGTCTGTAATCTCACTTGAATCCAGTGAAGAGTCGAAATCGTTGTCCGGACCGTGACTGAGGTAGGTTCCATTTCCGCCGCTGCAGGAAGTCAGATTTGTCCCCTCGGAAATTGAGTATACTCTCTCCCAACCCGGGGTGTAGGTGAACCTGTCATTCATTGAAACAGTGATGTTTCCTGAATCGAAGGAGTCTATGTTTGATCTGGAACCATCATCCTTGAGGGCGATCGTTTCGCCTGAGGTGAATTCTGTGTTGTAGAAAACGCCAGAGTCTAAGTCGGTCGCTTCCCACGTAAATCCGGAGTCAGTATCACTGGCCATTTGAGAATCAGTTACATGGAGCCATCCATCTTGTATGGTGGCATTTCCGGGCACTTGGAAACCTGAAACGGTAACAGACTCGTCGGGGTTTACCGTGGATGGTCCGGACCATGAAGAAGTGGCGGCGTTCGTTAGGGGTGCAAGCAACATCAGGAGGACTAAGGCTCCAGCGAGCCTCCTGCGGTCTGTCGACATGTAATGTGCTTGGCTTGTCACTATTATGAATCAATTGGTTCAATATCGCGATTGGTGCCATTAGGGCTGAATTTTGTACGGAATAATGACGATGATATTGGAGTAATTGTGGAGCCACTGGGGAGAATTGAACTCCCGACCTTCCCATTACCAATGGGATGCTATACCCCTAAGCCACAGTGGCGCATTGACAGCGAGAACGGTTTCCTCTTTGGCTGTTACGCCACGAAACCGAGGCGATTAACTCAAGACCGGACGTATTCTCGGAAGGTCGCTGCCGAGATCGCATAGCCTGGTATTGCGCATGACTGGAAATCATGTGGGTTCATCCCTCCGGAGTTCAAATCTCCGTCTCGGCGCCATATCCGGAATAATACGAGAATGGGCGTTCGTGTTTGCGCGCCCCTTATTTCATCGGACGTTTGGCAATGAGCATGGAGGACGGGGGGCCAGTAGCTTCTGAAGTTGAAGGTCGAACCACTGGGCTAGTTAGATTGTCCGAAATTGAACTCCCGACCAGACTGGGAGAGAGGTACGATTTTCTAGGAATTGTTGACACATTGCTTCAACAGGCCTCTTTTCACATTAGGACATCTAGAAGGTTATGGGGTGTCAATGAGGCGTCCGTATTACTCCTTGCTTCGGCATCGATCATTCTAGGATCATGGGACTTTGGAATCGGCGAGCTTGCCGGTGGTGGCGACTGGGGGAGGTCTGGTATTCTCGGTGAAGACAGTGGCTTCCTCCACCTAAACGAATGGACTAGGATGCTCTCTCTACTCTCGGCAATGGCGTGGATATCATCGATCGCCCTACTATGGATCAGATTTCCGATTATGAGAGAGAATTTCTTTTTCCTTATTACAGGCATGTTCGCAGTTCAACTTGGATTCATATTCTCGCATGCCAGTTCACCAGATTTTCCCTTCAATTCAGAAATTTCTGACTGGGGAGGAGTGGTTTTCTCGAACCTCATTCTCCTCTTTATTTGTTGGTTTGTTGTTCATAGAGCAGTAGTGGAAACCAGAGACGTCCATGTTGAGGAGAGGCACGCCCACCCCGATCCAAGAGTCGTGGAGAAAGCATGGGAGGATCACAAATTACACGCTTGGAGTTCAAGCCTTGCAATCTGGGCCGTCCTGATTAACGTCATGTCATGGTCGGGATCGCATGCCATAGCAGATAGGCCCCCAATAGTGGATGGGGTATTGGGCTATTCCTTGTTGTTTGTTTTCTCGGGAATAGCCTCCTACTTCTTCCTGCTGCACGTTCTATGGTACCCGCACTTCATGCTAGGAGGCGGGGAACATCAGATATGGTCATCCAGAGCAAGAGAGGTCGCAGGAGAGAATTCATCATCCGTGGCGCAGAGCATACAGGGAAGTTGCCCTGTCTGCGGAGGGGAGACCCCTGTGACTAAGAGGCCCTCGGGGAAGATCGAGGTTCGTTGTTCTGACCCTGAATGCAAGGGCCAGGGGAAATCGGGGGATGCATGTGTCAAGTGTGCGACTATTCTTCCCTCGAGGGTGGTATGCCCGTCGTGCAGCTCGAATACCACTGTGGTCAGCCACTTCTCTAAGTCTGAGGCTTGGTAAAACCAAGGGGTGGTGATTCTTTGGTGTGGCCCGTCCTAGGAGTAATATTGGATCAAGAGAATGGGTTGGTTAGTCACACTCCATCGGAACAAGATAGTGAGATTGTTGAGCGAGAAGGTGCTGATGCATTTCGGGATGCTTTGCCGTGGGTAATAGGCGTAGTTTCGGGATTGGTCATTTTTCTCAGCATCCTAATTATCGGGCTATGGGCATGGGCCCAGATTGAGGATGTCCAGCTTGGAGGGCCCCCCTCGTCACTCCTTACTTGGGAGGATCAATACCGGGAAATGACAGGGATCGATGATGTCACCGAGTTTGATGGAACTGGCATCGATTTATGCATTGTAGATACTGGAATAGATACCACTCACCCAGACCTGAGAAATGCGAATGTTGTCTCGTGGAAGGACTTCATTTCTGACATGCAAGAGCCTTACGATGACGAGGGGCACGGAACCGCGATGTCCGGAATCATTGCAGCCGATGGGAGTCTGACTGGAACATCGCCCGGTGTTTCCCTAATAGTTGCGAAAGCGATTGGCTCCGACGGCTCGGGAACCGATTCGGCGATTGCAGAGGCAGTGGACTGGTGCGTCGACGAGGGGGCTGAGATAGTCTCGCTCAGCCTAGGTGGTGATCAGGGATTCGGCTCCGGGCTCTTCAGCACTGACTCATTGGAGCAAGCCGTGGAAGGTGCGATTGAAGAGGGTGTTTTCGTTGTTGCAGCTGCAGGGAACGATGGGGATGACGATGATGGAGATGTCGAGTCACCTGGCTCTGTCGAGGGTGTCATCTGCGTTGGCGGAATTACCAGAACGGGGGACATCTGGTCGGGAAGTTCGCAAGGGGACAACAATGGGAGACTATGGCCGAACCCCATACTCCCTCGTCAAGACCCAGACAGGAAACCCGAGATTGTGGCACCCGGTCACGAAGTACCAGTTCTGATGGCCAGTGGGATAGGGAACGGGGCCTGGTGGGGCTGGTCTAGTGGCACATCAGCTGCTACTGCATGGGTCTCAGGCTCTATCGCAATTCTTCTCCAGGCTCATCCAGAATTACAACGGGGCGGGGTGCAAGGAGGAGAGGGTGCAATCGATGATGTCAAGAATAGGATTATGGAAAACTCGCAGATGAAAGATGGTCAGAGTGGTCACGATGATCATTATGGATATGGTCTCCTAGATATTGACGCGTTAATCGACTCATTCGGAAACACTAGTTCTGAAGGTGAAATTGGGATTTACACGGGACCTACAGGGCCATGGGAAAAACTACTGGTAGAGAAGAGTCAGGTTGCACGTCGAACCACGGCAAGGGTTCCCCCCGTGAGTTCGACGAATGCTAGTGTGTGATTATCGCTGACCGACTTGATGAAATCTATCCACTCATTGAATGAGATAACCTTTCTCTGTGCTTCAGTGGGTTCCTCATCGGCGGAGGGAGTTCCCACGTCACCAGTTGGAACCTCTGGCTCAGGAACTATCATTATCCCCCCCGGTGCTAGAATCTCAAAGGCGGATTTTGCGGCACTGGGCCTCTCCTGATCGGGAAGGTCGATGATGACCAGATCCAACCCAGTAGGTATTGACGAGGGTCTTGCTGACTCGGGGAGGGAAGCAGATGCGACAGACCAGGTCAGGGCTTCTGCGATTGCCTCTGACCAGGGGCTGCCGACCACTCTGGCCCATCCCTCCGCTTCGTATCTCCTAATCAGGCGATCTATAATCACCCCAAATCTTGCACCCTCCTCTATTATTATGAACGAATCTGGTTTACGAGATCTCCCACTCCCTTCCTCGGAAGCATCCCCGCACCACAAATCGAGGAGCCATGCAGAAAGGTGCCCGATTCCCCCTCCCACGAGTAATACATCACCAGGGGTAACTCTGGAAACTATATCTCGAATCCTGGCCCTCATCGACCGGGGCATCGTCCTGAGGCCCATCAAAAGCATCTGTTCCCCTATTGAGGAGGCTATTAGGGGCTCGACATCGCCCCTCTCGGCGTCCTCGGAAAGTAGTTTCTCCAGCATTTCCCTTTCGGACATCTGAGGGAGTCCGAAGCCATTTGAGGACCCACCCATGTGTATCGGCAGAGGTTGTCACTAATCAAAATAGGCTGCTCGGTGGCTTCAAGAGATGCCGGGTGGCCGAGAGGGCATGGGCGGGGCAGATGAGTCGGTTGCCGATGTCGCGGAATGCCCCGTATGTTTGGAGCTGACTGAGCATGAGATTCTAAGTCGTGTTGACAAGGGGGCTGGTGAGGATCTCCTGGTTAGATGCATCCAATGTTCCCACGTTCATCGAATTAGCCTCAGGCCGCCATCTTCGACTTCAGTAAGGACGACTCTTTCTGATGGGGCGGACAGTTCATCTGTAATGATTGAGTCTGACAGTGATGAGTCTATCTCAGAGGGCGACCTGTTCCAGTTTGAAGATGCTCATTGGCAGGTCACTAGAATTGAGGTTGGGGACAAAATGTCTGTGAATTCTTCAAAGGCCGGAAAGATAGTTTCGATGTGGGCAGTTAGGAAAGACGCCTGCCTAGTTAGATTGACTATGACTGAAGGGGAGGTCAGCAAACCATCTAGCATTGAATGCGACCCAGAGAAAGTTTTCTCTTGTGGCACTGTGATGGTAATAGATGGGAAGAAGTGGAGAATAAGAGCCATCCACACTGGTGTAGGCAGAACCCTGAGGGGAAAGAGAGTAGCAGCTGAAATTAGAAGAATGTACTTGCATTCAATTTGATCTTACCTGCGATTAGTCCATGGCATCAAGAGAGCCTTGACAACATGACTTGCTACCTCGGGATTCTCCCTAAGTCTCCTAATTCCATATTCGTACCACCTAGTCCCATATGGCACGTATACTCTGGTCAAGTGTCCCTCGGAAGCAAGATTCCTCCTGATGTTCCCCCTCACTCCCAACAAGAATTGGAACTCATACCCCGGCCCTTTCCTGCGTACGCCTTCGACGTTGTTGTTAGACAGTCCTCTCTCCCTTAAGGCGTCCAAAGCATATTCGATTACCGGTAAATCGTGAGATGCTATTGCAGTGTATGCCCCTTTGTCCAGCATTGATGTGATCGCCCTATTGGTGGCATCGACAATTTCCGAGTATTTTGTGTAGGCTATGTCCTCTGGCTCTAGGTAAATTCCCTTGCAAATTCTGAAATCTGACTCACCTCCCAGTGAGTTACATATTGAATCTATGTCGGATTCAGTCCTATGCAGCCTTCCTTGTAATACAACTCCAATATTTGTTAGGCCCTTTGAATGCATTGCCAACATTACATCAATTGTGTCCTGGGTTACCCTGCTGTCCTCCATGTCTAGCCTCACATAAGAGCCGCATTCCTGCGCCTTCCTTGTAATTTCCTCGATATTGGAGTAAGCTAATTCTCTATCGATTAGAAGACCGAAGGCTGTCGGCTTGATCGAAATATCCGCGTTTATCCCCAGTTCCTCTATAGCCCGCAATAGCCGTGTGTACTCCTCGAGGAAAAAATTAGCCTCATCCATTGATGTGATTTCTTCACCCAAGACATCGACTGTAAAACAGGCGCCCTCTTTGGAAAGATTCTGCATGGTTGAGATGGCATCAGACATCTCCGATCCGGCCACATATCTCTTCGCTACTCGCTTAACAATGAACTTGGGAGCTAATGGCATCGATGCCACAATGAGTCGCCCGAACAGTGCCATCTTACCTCCGAGGAGGCAGGAGAGCCTTCACGATTACTCTTGTTTCAGGTCCCTCCCCCTTAGCACCGGGACGTTGATTTCCTCGAGATATGCAATCAAGGCGGATCTTTGCCAGCCTCTGAAAGACTTCCTGTCCAGATGTGCGAAGATTTCGCCACCCGGGAATGCGGAACGAGTTGCACCAATTGCATTAGAGGCTGACTCTTTCCAATTCCCTCCCGGCCCTCCTGAGCCCCCTTCATTGGTCTCGAATCGGAGTGAGTAATTGGCTAGAACGTGCCCCAGCCAGAAGTTTCCTGATTCAACTACGGCCTTGTGGCGTGGTGCATAGTGACCGCCCCCAAAGCCGACCATGACCGAGCCACTGCCATCCCATGTTCCTAGCGGTTCACCATCATTCAATCCCAACACATCGCATATTACGTTAGACCAAACGGCTGCAACATCTTTCCTATTCCACTCCAATTCAGTCGACCCTATCTCTATGTATAGCGAGGGGGATTCTAGTTTGGGGCCATGGTGTGTGGTCTCTATTGTCAAGTCGAATTCCTCATGGAGGCCTTCGTCTCGAGCTAGTTCTAGCATCTTTCTATAGAGGCTGGAGAATCTTGGCGAGGGAGGTACGACAAAACCCCTCTCCCCCCCTGCAATGCCTGGCGCTCCCAAGGGAGTTTCGCCTGGCAGACCGATGGCGTGCAAAGTAATTGCAGGAGTGTTCGATGAGGAAACATGTCTAGAAAGAACCAGTATCTCATCGATTTCTTCACCCGTCTCGACCGTGTGGGCGTGATCAATTCCTTCGGCGTGGATGTGAAGCTGATCGATTTCCAGAATTTGGACTGGCATTCTGGGGTGATTTCGCACTCTCCCATGGGGATACTCCTCCATATCGCCCCAATCTGTTGACTGAATCAATGAATGCGCCAAGTTCATTGATGCATCATCGAGAGTCGAACAGAGGATGAGAGTGACCATGACATGGCAAGGCGAATTACACTTCAATGCTTTGAGCCACACCTTGAAGCGAGATGGTTGTGACGAGAGGTCATGGGGGAGATTGGTTTCAATCCTGTGCGAATTGACAAAGGGCATCCGACGTCAGTGATTATTGGTTCACTAGGGGAGTTATTGCGGATTGATTCCGAGGGAAACCAATTGGGTGGCATTTCGATTCCGTTTCCATCCCAGCCAACATTTGGAACTGTAAGTTCGGGAACATGGATTGGGACTTGGGTTGACAGGGACCTCAGAAAGGCATGTATGGGTGCGACCTCTCTGGAAGGTAATTTATTCGACGGAAAGGGGCGTGATTTCCTCAGAAACTCTCAGGCCACTGCATCCGATGTGCTGCCTGATTCATACACGTGGTGTAGAGACATAGAAGGTGAGCCCATGGGGGTATCTAGCAATGAGGGGGCGGTGTTCTTCGCAATTCTGAATACCGGCATTTACAAGATCGATAGTGAAGCAACGGAATTGTGGAGAGCGCCATACCCACAATGGCCGGACTTGCAAGATTTCAGGAGGGTCGATTCAATAGCCGAATTGGTCCACACACGGGATGGAGTCGTTATTTGGTCTGAATCAGGGGGAATCTCATTAATTTCAGAAGATGATGGAACTACCCTGATGTCAAGGACCCTCAGGTTGCCCGAGAGGATTATCGGTGTCAGACATGACCATAGAGCAGGATGGATGATTATGATGAGCGGCCGTTATGCCGGAATTTTGAGCGGACTTGATTCGGAGCCAGAGGTTGTGAAATTGCCCGGCCCCGTAATGGATTCTATCGGAACCAGTGAGGGGGACTGGATCTGGACCGGATGGAGGCACGACGGAAGAATGAAGGATGGAGTTATTGATATCCGAGAAAGGGAAGACATTGGAATCTCGATATTGGGCGACAGAGTATTGACCAATAGCGGGGATTGGAGTTTTCACGCCTTCACTGAGTAGCCACACTTGCCACAAGACTTCCTGTCACTGTGTACGGCGAGAAAGACCCCGGGTCCGCAAGTCGGACAAGATTCGCCCCTTTCCAAAACTGCATCCTTTCCTTCTCCATTAATCGTATACTTGGAGTGCTTGGCGTTTTGGTTTGGCGTTCCCTGTGGCATTATTCATCGCCCCCTTCCTCTTGTGTAGAGTCCTCTTCATTGCCGGCTTCCTCTGCTGATGAATCGCCCTGGTCCCCTTGTCTGAATCGGTTGTGCCTCTCCACAATATGATTTGGTTCGATAGATGCAGCCTCCTCTGAGCCGTAAATAAGAGCTAGTCCAGTGGTTCGAGGCATTCCATATCTCGTACTGACGTCTTTGACGAAAACCAGATCTGAGTTAGCACCCGGCTCCATCTTTGTTGCTGCAGAAACCATTTCCTCTAATTTGGGAGTGGGTGTGTTAGGGTGGTCCCAAACAAAACGTATCTCAACCCTGTTTAGCAATGGATTGTCCTTCCTTTCAATTACTTGCATTATTTCACCTACCTGATGTTGACCTTCAACGCATAATTTCCTGGCCTAGTTATGTTTAGCCTCTTCGCGACCTCGGATCTCTCTGGGTTGAGAATTACTACGAATCCCTGCCAATCAGTGGTTACAGGGGAATTGGGGCAGGAATGACACTGACCTTCTCCGTCCGGGAGAATTGCATTGCAATCTCCGCAAGCGAAGGGCTGCTTTACCATACTAATCAGTCTCCTTTAGCCAATCTGCTGCGCCTAGGCCATCCATTTTACAATTCAAACCAATCTTGCTAGCCCGAGGGTCATTCTGATTGATAGCCTTGGAAACAACTCTGGAGCGCACGTGAGAGCCTTCCTCGATGTGCTTACCGGTCTGCGAACCCTCGATTCTCCTAACACCCATATTGACCTGGATTGGTTCGTCTAGAATCTGGGATTTGTGAAGTAAAGCCTCTACTGGCCCTATCCTGACGAAGGCCCCGTACTCAGAAACATCGGAGACGTAGCCATCGACAACCTCGTTGTTCTCCATGTTGAATAGAAGTGCCTTGAACTTCACGGCCTGGTAGATTGCACCATCGCCATGAATAATTCTCCCCCTCCCCACGGGCTTGTGGTCAAAGGTAAGGACGGTGTAGTTCTCATCCGAGTCGAATCTGCCCTCAAAAGCGTCATTCGCCAGACTGTCAATGTGGTCTTCCAAACTGTGGCCCTCTCTGATATACTCAGCTGGGATACGGATAGTGTCCTCTCGCTCAATTATGCTGTACATTTTCCTGCCTCAATCGACGGACCACTCCGGCAGCGAGGACGGGGGGTTTCCCTCCCGTCCGTCATCGGCTAAGCCTCTGGAGGAGAAGTCCGTGCGACCCGGCGACCTGCCGCCCCTGTATAAGCGCAACGGACGAGCGAAAATGGCTGGCGGGACCTCATATTGGCTCAGACCGTAGGTCTGAGTGAGAATATGGGGCGAACGTTCAAGTGGGTTACGAAAACCAAATTGGACTCTGATGACGGTAGATGCTGGCAACAAACCCCCCTCCAATAGGGCTGGAGCGACCTTGGCTGTTTCGATAATGCTGGTCATGTCACTATCTCCAATGCTCATCATGATGACGGATGGAGACGCACTGAATAAAGACTCAGGGGGAATGATGACTTCCGTAGATGAGCCTTGGTCTGATGGCGATCAGCCATGGCCACAGCCGGGAAGGACACCGGATAGGGCATCAGTCCCCCCTCACCATGTCCATTCCACCGATTCTTCGACAGGGGGCCTCCTGTCGATTGTAGATCCTGCAATTAACTGGGAGTTTGGTTCCGATCAATTAGGCACCGACTCTCTCGGAACGCCAATTGCTGATTTCTCTTCATCCTTGACCACTGAACCATCCTCTGAGGAGAGGTGCGGAGGAGACTCACTCTACACAATCCTCGTGCAAACAGACCCTTCATCCAGTGAAAGTCACATGAAAATTATCGAGGGCGAAGACTCAGATTTAGCGTGGGAGGTGAGCCTTGGGACGACAGAGATGATCAAGTCCTCGCCCGTGGTTGTGGATTTGGATGACGATGGGAAGCCAGAGGTAATAGTTGCTTATGACCAAAGTGGGACCCTTCATGTTGATGCATGGTCACCAAGGCTATTCTGCTCGGTTACCGGATGGGACCCCGGTGCAGGTAGTTCGCAGCAACCAATCTGGACATGGGAAGAAGACGACTTGATGATAAGTGGAGACCCTACAAGCACCCTGAATGGACTTGGTGGCCATAGGCCAACAACTCAACCTTTGCTTGCGGACTTGGATCTTGATGGAGATGCCGAGTTAGTTCTGGCTACGATTAATGAGAATAGTGGGGACCCGGTTGTTGTAGCACTAAGCCTCCCCTCGAGCGGGACTCCCTCTACACTTTGGGAGAAGACACTAGACAAGGGGAGTCATCCATCGGACCCAGCATTTGCACAGACAGATGAGAATACCGGCTATGTTGTCCTGACCACCACTGAACACACCAATGGCGGAATGTGGGTTTGGAGACTTGATTCGACTTCCGGAGATTCAGGATGGGATGGGCTTAGTTTGAGTAATGTGGACGGAGACTCTGACGTGCCCCACATCAGACTCCCAGGACCCGTAGTAGCAAATCTGGATGCCGATGAAACCCCTGAAATCGTTGTTACCATCCCCACTGATGCAGACGGATCTAACACCATAGACGGTGCTGAATTCAGAGGACTAGAGATCAGCACTGGTTCTGAAATTTGGTCATTTCAGGCAGAAAATGGGTATGCTGACGCACCCCCCATTGTTATCGATACAGATGATGATGGCACGGTAGATAGGGTCTGTTGGGCCACTTGGTGGCAGACGGCAACAGCTAGACATGGGGTCACTGGCTGTCACGATGTAGATGGCTCTAGTCCAGAGGAGGCTTGGCACCGAGACCTTGAGCAGAGTAGCGGCGCCCCAAATGACGAGATTGCGGTCTCTCCGCCCTTTTGGATGGATATTGATGGTAGCGGCGAGCCTGAGCTTCTGGTCGCCTACGGTAGATCCCTTTGGGCGTTCGATGGATCTGAGGGTACTGGATCTGCTATTAACACCGATTGGACCAATGAACTGGAGCTGAATCATCGAACTTGGTCAGCTCCCGCGATGGCCGACATAGATGGCGATAGGACCCTTGACATCGTCATTGGAAGTAGTGTTGTATCACTTGAGAGGTCTGACGTCAGGCCACTTCTTGATGGCGGAGGTATAGAGTTGGATCCAACTGCCCCTAGCCCCGGAGAGGAGGTGACTGTGTCTGCATTTATCGAGAACTCTGGGACCGGACCCATAGATTCGGAATTCGATGCGGTCCTCTATGCTGACGGAATAGAAATAGGAAGGAGGACATTTACCTCGCTAGAGCCTGTTGAGCCATCGGGATCGGGGTCTTTTGACACATTCAGTGTTGAATGGTCGGGCCCCCTAGGAGATCATGAGTTCGTGCTGGAGCTAGATAGCTTTGGGAACTTGACCCAGACTAGGACGGACAATGATATCGCTAGCAAAATAGTGTCTATCGTGCCCACGTATAATGCAACATTCGAAATTCCAACTGAGCCCGTCAGAGTGTCTCCTGGAAGTAGCACTACATCTAGCCCCTCCGTTAGATCCACGGGAAGGCTCGCAGGGACGTGGTCACTCAGTGTAGATGGTTCTGAACTTCCAGAGGGTTGGACCTGGTCTGACTCCACCCAGGGAGGAATCAGTAATATCGAGATCGGAGTGGGTCAGACATGGTCACCCGACATTGTCATCACAGCCCCATCAGAAGCCCTAGGTTCGGACTCTGGATACCTATCTCTGACACTAACTCTTGATGAGGACTCGAACGTTTCTGTTTCTGCAAACCTTCCAATTGAGGCGAATAGGACAAGGGGGCTCTCACTTAGGGGGCCGGACGGAACGGCACAGAGTAGTGGATATGGGCTGCCAGGGCAGAATGCAGAATCATGGTTCATGGCCGAGAATCTAGGAAATGCCGAAGAAGACCAAATTCTTCTTTCTTGGGATAGCACTTCCTGGGGTAATGACCTACGACTACACGATACAGGAGGTTCCGAAAGGTCGGCATTGATACTGGGCCCTGGGGAGAAGCTGGCCCTAGTGGCAACTCTCGATGTCCCCTTGGATGCCCCTGCAGGAGATTCAGTTAGCACACCCTTGACAATGTGTGTTGGCACGGGAACGGAAGAAGAGACATGTCAAACTATCCAATTGACCTTCCATTCCTCAAACGTGGTTTCTGGCAATCACATCAGAAGTGTCCCCTCGAATGGACTTGAATGGTCTGTGATTTCTGAAATGCCCTCCGACAGCGGGACTGTCACATGGTCCCTTTCTGAAATGGGGATGGCGATGCCAGGGTGGTCTTGGGCGGGAACTGGTGACCTCTCGGTTTCGGGAGACTCGGTAATTATGTCCGGATCTCCAGGAGGGACCTCTTCGGGCTCTATTGTTGCTAACCTGCCCGAAGACGCTTCGCCTGCATTCCACTATTTCTCAGACACGAGTCAAGAGTCCTCAGAGCACAACCTAATCATCACATTGGAGGTTTTGCAGATTTTCAGATCAAACTTGACCGTGATTTCACCACAAGTTCAGCCATATCTGGTTGAAGTGGAGGAGGGTTCCCTCGTAGTCCTGAGGCTCGAGAATCCAGGAAATGGTGGGGACGAATACTCCCTTGACTACTCGGTGGTACTGGATTCCAATATTACCAGTGACCCGGGCGTAGATGTGGAGTTTTCAATTGGCCAAGTTGGACTGACTTCCGGAAGCCTGACCACCATTCCAGTAACTGTAACCCTCCCCGAAAGCACACCTGCAGGAGTGCCCTTGTGGATTGAGTTCACTGTAACTTCCCTGGGGGATCCCGGAGTATCATCGACTGATGCCGTAGCTCTTGAAGCGAGGCAGGACCACAGATGGGATATCGTCGCTAGCTTCAATTCAACTCCGGTAGCCGAGGGAAGTGTTTTCATCGTTGATCCGGGCGATTCTTTCTCATTGGATGTTGATGCTACCAACATAGGCAATCTGGCAGATGACATCATTCTCGAAGTGATGACCGCATTGGACCTAGTGGAGGGCGATAATTCTCTCGGGTGGGCCTCCACAGGAGACTCGGAGGAAAATGTTGGAGTGAATCAGACTGTTTCACTTAGCATCGATTCATCCATTTCTGCGGAATCATGGAGTGGCTCATCTATGGCTGTCACAGTCACAGCATCTTCTCAGGGAGAGGTGGTTTCCACATTCTCATTCACAATTGAGTCGGCTCATGTCCCATCATGGAACGCTATGGCTGACCAAGCGAATCTAGAAATCGACCCTTTCGGTTCGGAAATCCAACTTACAGTAGTACAGGATGGCAACTCTCCCACGAGGGCATATACATCGATGTTCATCACTGGTGAGTCTGGTTGGCAGGTTGATGAGCCAGAGGACCTCCCTGTCCTTTACCCGGGTGAAACAGCCCCCCTAATCCTGAACATCACCCCTCCTCAGGATGCCATCTATGGAAGAGCTGTGGAGCTTAATCTTCGTCTAAGGGAGGGAGACTCTAGTGTTGTTTCCGAGATAGTTTTCCCACTCAGAGTTGCAGTCACGCACGACTTCTCCCTATCCGGGGAAGGTGATTGGCTGGTTAGCAACTCGGGAGGGCACCCCCTAGCGATGCTTGAGAACCTTGGAAATGCCCCCACGACCATCTCATTGCAAGTTCTGAGCCTCCCACTTGATTGGTCCGTATCAGGTAGAAGCGAGGTGGTTCTCGGAGTCGGAGAGATTGTTGGAGTCCCCTTGGAGTTGATTCCTGATGAAGGCTGGGACGGCAGTGTGAAGACGATCAGAATATTGGCTGAGGACTCAGAGGGGAATCAACGTGAAATCAACCTTGATACCGAGCGAGGAGGCTTTTCTTGGGCCACCTCGCCAGTTATTATCTCGACCAGTGGAGATCACGCTCTGCTCGGAATCCATAACTCAAACTCCGACTCGATTGTATCTGACTCCGATTCAGGACTTCTGGAATGGAACGATTTGGGTGGTTGGTCATGGCCTGCCACCACAAGCGGAATTGGGGGAGTTTCGGTTTCCTCTAGCTCCGAAACTGGATATTTACAATACAAGTCGATTGTAGTTATTCCACCGACCAGAAATGCGAATTGTATAATCTATGGGACGGTAAATGAAATCTCTGCCAGTTGCTCCATAAACAATGGAACGTCACCTTTCGCATACACCTTGATGCTAGTTGACGACCTAGGAAACATGATGGGGTCGCAATCTGGAACAGTTGGAGCTAATTCTACCGGGGTCGTCAACATGAGCTCTTCCGACTGGTCGCCCTCTCCAGGAAATAGGGAAATCTCAATCAGATTGTTGGACTCGAGGGGGATTCTTGTAACCTCGAACTATCAGAACTTTGAGGTCCGGAGGAGTGATTGGAACGTCGGACTCGTTCAATTGGAACTAGACGGTCAGGGCGCTAGTCAGAAGATTGAGATTTCGACAAAAAGAGATAATCATGAGTTGCTCCCAGTCGGCACCCAGTGCGTCATTTCAATTGTAGTAGAGGGGCAATACTCCTCTACTCACTTGGTCGACATGACTACGACAAATGCACTTGCCCCCAAACCTTCCATTGACAGGCCGGACGTTGACGACGATGAGGAGCTCGTGGCCACCATTAGCTGTAGCTTCCCTTGGGATCAGGATGCGGATCCTTCCGACGATGAGGCCAGAATAATACTCTCTGGTGGCGAGGACATTGAAATTGGAATTAGCGATTCAAGTACGGCAATTGCAGCGGCGGCAATCGTTATTGGCGCATCAATAGCGATATCCTGGATGATTAGCAATTACAGGGAGGGCAAAGAAATGATGGAGAAGGCTCGTCTTGCAGTTGAGAAGAAGGCGATTGAGAAGAGGGCCTCTATCGAAGAAAGTAAGAGGTCTGAACCAGTTGACTCATCGGAAGAATTGAGTGAGGGCATGCGAGATGAGATGGCTGATACCGAGGCCAAAGGAGCTGAGAGGGGGCCATCAGAAGATACTCCACCTGTTGGACACGCCGATGACGACTCATTCGAGAGTCGCCTTAACAGGCTAACGGGCGACAGGTAAGTTTGGGTGTCTCAATGTCTAGAGCGCCGCCAACACCCGCATTCTACACCTTTGACCCCATAACACGTGACTTGGTTGACTTGATACCACCGATTCAAGCCTCCATGGGAGGGGACCATTCGGATTTGATTTCTATGTGTCCGGATTCAATGGACATCCGGAATCTTCGCCAAGGTGAAGAAGCCCAATTTGATCCAGCCACCATGCTATATCTCGCAAGTGGAGACTGGGAGGAAGGGGGGACGACATCAAGGCCCCTCGACTCCATGGCAACCAAAGAGAAGCTAGGAAGGTTCCCAAGTGATGACGGCAATGTTATTTCATATCTAATTTCATACACTAGGCAGAAGGGCGACATGGAAGTTTTGCACGAACTACTGGCCAAGCTTTGTGATGGACTATCAGAAGATAACTTGGGCGAACCTGGATTCAGGAAAGGTTTCGGGGGGATGGAGCTACTCGGTTGGATAAATAACTCCGAAGTTAAGGAATTGAGGACTTCGATAAGATCCGGCAGATGGACTGCATTGGCCGATGAGCCATTAGACGGTGGTGTTGACTATGGCTTCAGGCACCTTCTTTCTATATTGAGGTCAGCAGAGAAGAGAGGATGCGGGATTCTGATGAGGATGCATTCCTAGTTAAAACGGCGTTCCGGTTAATCTCTCAAACATCTCAGAATACAAATTGGCTGTTCTGGAGATTATTTCACCTGGTAGGGGCGGAATAGGTGGTTCGGTCGTACCGGATTTCCGTGCCTGGTAAAGTTCCGTGTGGTGTCCAGTACCAAGGTAATACTCACGGACAAATTCCTTTGAAAGGGATACTATCTGCCCCTTCTCGTAGGTTTCTGCATCCCACCAACGATCCTCGTCAAGCGTCCCAAATGAGTCGACAAGTACTGGTTTCCTACCGTCCCCTAAAGCAAACTCTTTCTTGCCATCAACATGAATTAGGCCCCTAGCTGATGCCTCCCTCTCAATTATCTCGTCTATTGCCAAGACACAGTCCAATATTGCATCAAACTCCTCATCGGTCAAGTTAGAAATTTCTAGTGCCTCCTGCCTGTCAAGTAATCTGTCGAACTTCTCAAATTTGGTTGAAACCTCCAAATATGGGCGAGGTAGTTTAACACCCATTTCAAGGGATTGACCCGGCTCAAAGCCAAATTCCTCCGAGCCTACGTCACCCCTCTCATACCTTCTCCATCCGGAACCAGCAAGGTGGTGCCTGCAGATAACCTCCAATGGAACGAAGACATTTTCCATGTCTCTCGGAATTGCTCCTGGCTCTTTTATGACTTCGAATTTCCTAGCGAGGCACCTATCCGGAGCATTCATCTCGATTAGATGGGTTTCACAAATCCCCTCCTGCTCGACCAAATTGAACCAATGACAAGTAGTTCTGTTGAGGCTCTCGCCCTTTCTTGGAACCAAACTAGGAATTATCTGATCAAAAACGCTAATCTGGTCTGTATACCTGAACTCAATCACCCCCGGGTCATCGGTACTCCATACCTGCTTAACCTTGCCCTGATACATCATCTGTGCCATAGCACCCCTCGGCAGTAGTACGCCGATGAACATTACTGACGTCTCGTCAGTCTTTCCTGGCTGCTTCATTAACTATGAATATCAAGAGAATGAAAATCGCAATTATTCTCAAATCAAAATTCGATTCGGCATCTTGCGGCCCATGGGGGCTGAACAAATTAGCAACATTGGAAATTTCAGGAGACTCGGAAGATGAGACTATCACAGTTCCACCAACATGATAGGGGGAGGATGTAATGAATCCACCTGGAATCATGTCTGCCGTCACCGAAGCCATTGCAATATCGCAAAGGTCAGATTGAGTTAGATCGCTGAGCACGTTTTCGAATACCCCACTGTCGTGACTATAAAGGGTCAGCTCGACCTCATAGTGGCTTGCTATACTGTTTGTAATCATCTCAGCCATATCGACCTCGAATCCAACCAATTCATCATTATCATCAATCCCGGTCATAGAGGACTCTTGGTCCAACATGCAGACTCCCAAATCAGTATCCTCATACAGTATCCTGTGCAGTGTTCCGCCCTCTGTTGGTGTGGGCCATGCGTCCTCGTACATCTCAAAATTTGAGGATTGTAGCTGAGGGAGGTCCGCGAACCATAGTTGGTGAGTCGAGAATGCCGTGCCCCTCTGAAATATGTCCGCTAGCGCAGAATTAACTGCGTACCTTAGCTCATCATTTCCGCTTTCCTGAGAACTGTCGGATCTAATCATGGCCACGAAATAATCCGAAATATCAAACATGTCGAGTACGGAAATCGTTGACCACTGCGCGATCATCTCGGAATCGGTCAGTAAGTGGTGTGGGCCAATAACATAGTCGACATTCCCATCCCTGAGCGCCCTCATGGCGAAGGGGACATTCTCGTACTCAATCTCCTCTAGTTCGGAGTTTTGCGCTATGAAATGCGAAGATTCCTCTCCAGCAATAGTGCCTATTGAATAAACTGACTCACCTGATGCCAGAACCCATGAAGAGGAAATCAGGATCGGGACGATTAGAACCGCGGCAAGCCCCCTCATGACCGCATCAAGGAGCGTTTTGACTTAGAATTGGCGGTCCGCCTAGACTATATCCAAGGAAGAATGCCAGATAACAGGGCTCGCCATGCACGAAGCGGAATCTGGACTTCCCAAAGCAGCAGTCGGACAAGGCCTGGCCAGAGTTGTTGCTATTGCTGCGGTGGTTCTTCTCATGGCCGGCTCAACGCCCGGACAAGCGAGTGGATTCACAAGTGGTTGGGAAGTCGTTGAAAGCGGAACCTCAGAGGACCTTCTCACGGCTGCCCATTTTGGTGACCAAGTTTGGGCATTTGGCACAGGCGGCGTAATTCTCAATAGTATTGACAACGGGATTTCCTGGGAAAATACAGATTCGCCAACGACGTCTGACATACGCCACTCAGACTCTGATTTTGGATCTCTAATTATATCGGGGGATTCTGGATTGGTGCTTCTGAAGAGCAGTGTTGATGATGAATGGACGGATATCTCCCTTCCCGAGGATTCGCAAGTAAATGGGGTATCCCTGACTGGTAGTCAGGGCGCCATAGCCGTAGGCAATAATGGAACTATTTGGGAGTTGGAGGATGGAGAATGGACTGAGATTAGTCTATCTATCGAAAGTGACCTACTGGGAGTTTCATTTATTGATGAAAATCTAGGAATTGTGGTTGGTTCCGGTGGGACGATTCTTTTCTCCAGTGACGGAGGTGAGAACTGGGAATATAGAGAGGCGCCTGAGGGAGCAGGTGATTCGGATATTGTATCTGTTGAATTCTACAGTCCTACCCGGATATATGCCATCACAGATGATGGCAGTATCCTGATATCAATGAGCAATGTAGTTACTGGTACTGATGTAGGTTATGTGTGGACACTGGTAGAGTTCGAAAGACACTATCCCCCAGGAACCAATGAATATATTCTAGGTCCCGAAAACCTGGATGTCGAATTGACTTCAGTAGAAGTTGTTTCGACCTCAAAGTTACTGATGACAGGGGCCGGGGGTTACCTCTCAATGAGTATTAACGGCGGGACCATCGTTTCGCAGCAGATCAATCCACTTGGCAACGAAACCAGCTTCAATGGAATTGTTATGGTGACAGGGTTCACTGGAATAGCAATTGGAGATGGAGGTTCCATCCT
Source organism: Methanobacteriota archaeon (assembly GCA_002726275.1). Taxonomy (GTDB): domain Archaea; phylum Thermoplasmatota; class Poseidoniia; order Poseidoniales; family Thalassarchaeaceae; genus MGIIb-O5. Next base: position 33,112 of record PBSO01000006.1, read on the forward strand.
ATGGACAGATAATGCAGGTGCGGATGACCAGGTCGGTTTCGTGGTCCCTGAATATGGAAACTTTGGAGTCTTCGTAGACGAGACGAAGGAGATGTTCCTTTCTGGGTTCATTGCGACATTGAAGATAGTCGCATTTGGAATTGTTCTAGGTTTCTTCCTAGGGATAACCCTAGCTATGTGCAAAACCTCTCCAACATCTCTGAGGTATATTGTGGAACGTTATGAACCTCGATACGTCAGAGTAGCAGGAATTCCCATCCTAGGGGCAGGGATTTTCCAGATATACTCAGCAATTCCCGGAACTACTGATCTAGGATTGCAGGGGATTGAGTACATTTTCCTACCCGTCGGTGCGCCAGAATCATTCCTGAGGATTCTACTTGGCATTGCTCTGACATTCGTGGGTTTACTATTCCTGAGCAATGACGGCGAGTTTGCTAAAATTAGAATTAAGTCGATATCATTGAATCCTTGGAGGGTGAGGCCTCTAAACACTATAGCGACTGTATACACGGACTTCTTCCGCAATACCCCCTTAATTGTTCAATTCTTGTTCATTCACTTTGGAGTTAGGCTAGGGGCACTTATTCAAGGGCCCGGCCTGGACATCTTTAGCTTCGAGAATATAGGGGGGAATCACAATTTCATAACAGATATATTCGCTAGATACGATTATTCAGAATCAAATTATGGAACACTAATTGGGGGGGTGCTGTATGATTCTGCGTTCATCAGCGCGATATGTGCCCTTGGTTTCAATTCCGGCGCATACCAGTGTGAAACCATAAGAGGTGCAATTCAGGCAATTCCTTCTGCACAGATGGAAGCGGGAAGAAGCATTGGATTGACCTACCTTCAAACGATGCGGCGAGTAATAATGCCCCAAGCAATTAGGATATGCATACCCCCAATGGGAAATGAAATGGTCAACTTGGTTCTAAACTCATCCCTAGCGATGATTATTGGATATGCAGAACTCACACGACAGGGGAAGTTGATTGTTGCAAGTACCTTCCAATACGCATACGCTTGGGGAATGGTTCTGATATCCTACTTCGTGGTAACCTGGACCCTCGCACTTTTCCTCAGGTGGATGGAAGAAAAAACCAGAATACCAGGGCTGGGGATGACAGGAGGTAACTGAATGTCAGGAAAAGTACTGGAAATCAATGATCTACACATGGTTTACCCTGGAGGAGTTCATGCCGTTAGAGGTATTTCATTCAACGTAAATGAAGGTGAATCAGTTGCTATAATCGGCTCTTCTGGAAGTGGTAAATCAACGGTTCTCCGATGCATTAACCGACTCATTGAGCCTACTGGAGGGGAGATTCACCTGAAAGGTGAGCAAGTCAACACTCCTCACACCGATATCAATAATCTAAGGTCAAGGATAGGGATGGTATTCCAATCATTCGAGTTATTCGCCCATCTGAAGGTACTGGATAACGTCACATTGGGACTGCGGCAGGTAAGAAAGATGAGTAAGAGAGAGGCGGAAGAGCAGGCCTTGGCAGTTCTAGAAAGAGTCGAAATGCTTGACCGGATAGATGCTTATCCCGGGAATCTCTCTGGAGGGCAGAAGCAACGTGTCGCCATTGCTAGGGCCCTAGCAATGAAACCGGAAGTATTGCTTTTCGATGAGCCCACCAGCGCTCTGGACCCAGAGCTCATTGGATCCGTGCTGAAGACCATTCGGGGCCTTGCCGATGAAGGCATGACAATGGTTGTAGTTACTCACGAGATTAGTTTCGCCAGAGATGTAGCTGATCGAGTTATTTACATGGATCAGGGGGTCGTGGCAGAAACTGGCCCTTCATCGATCATCGATAATCCAGAAACGGAACGCCTCAAGAAATTCCTATCATCCATCAATGAAGAGAACTAGATCATTCCTTGTGCTGTCATCGCTTCTGCGACCTTTAGGAATCCGGCAATATTTGCTCCAGCCACGTAGTTCCCGGGCATACCGTATTTCGCTGCTGTTTCAGAAGCGGACTTGTGTATCTCGACCATGATTGATTCAAGTCTTTGATCGACTTCCTCTCTTGTCCACGAAAGTCTCAGGCTATTTTGACTCATTTCGAGTCCGGAGGTGGCGACGCCCCCTGCGTTGCTCGCCTTACCCGGTGCGAATAATATCCCATTATCCAAGAAAACTTCTACTGCTTCTGGAGTACATGGCATATTGGCCCCCTCCGCGACTGCTATTGCGCCATTCTTTACTAGCATCTTGGCCTCTTCCCCATTAATCTCATTCTGGGTGGCACATGGTAGTGCGACATCGACATCGGTATCCCAGAGGCCGTTCAAAGCCGGCTCTGGTTCAGACTTTGAGTAGCTTACTCCATCGAAGTTTTTCGCGTACTCACTAATCCTTCCTCTTCTGTTGTTTTTGAGGTCCATGATCCATGCAAGCTTCTCCCTATCTATCCCTGAAGGGTCGTGAATCCATCCTCCTGAATCGGACATGGTGACTGGTATTCCGCCCAAATCTAGGACCTTCTCACAAGCGAATTGTGCAACATTCCCCGAGCCACTGATAGCAACAGTGGCCCCCTCGAATGACCTTCCCTTAGTTGCCAGCATCTCCCTAGCAAAGTAAACTAGTCCATATCCGGTTGCCTCGGGACGAATAAGCGAGCCGCCGTATGACCTTCCCTTGCCGGTAAGAACTCCCGTGAACTCATTTGCGAGCTTCTTGTACATTCCAAAGAGATAGCCAATCTCTCTCCCGCCTACTCCAATATCTCCAGCTGGTACATCCAGATCAGCCCCAATGTGCCTCCAAAGTTCCATCATAAATGACTGGCAGAACCTCATCACTTCAGGGTCCGACTTTCCCTTTGGATTGAAGTCTGAACCTCCCTTCCCTCCTCCCATCGGGAGTCCAGTGAGACTGTTCTTGAAGACCTGCTCAAATGCAAGGAACTTGAGTATCGACTGATTTACCGTTGGGTGGAATCTTAATCCTCCCTTGTATGGCCCGATGGCACTGTTCATCTGAATTCTGAAGCCCCTGTTGACCTGTAAATTACCACTATCATCATACCATGGGACTCGGAATTGTATTATCCTCTCAGCCTCCACCATAGACTCGACGACTGGAAGAAACTCGGGGTGTGCATCGATTACTGGACCTAGGCTATCCAGAACCTCCTCTACGGCCTGATGGAACTCGGGTTGGTTCGGATCTCTTGCGATTACGCTCTCATATATTGTTTTCATTTGGCTGTCCATATAACTCACCGGTTAATTGAACGATTCCCATTACAGGTACCGGGCGCTTTGGCGACCCGAATCGCCCTTTTGAATAGTATCCCCCGGGGATGTGCAACGGGACACCTATACGGAGGAGTTCAATTAAGTGAAAATCATCCTTTCGGCTATTTCTGAGACTTTTTTCTCATAGCCGGGGAGAGTCATGATGTAAACCGCTGCCTGACTTACCTGGCGAGTCTTCAGGGCGTCGGCGATTGGTGTATGCTCCTTGAACCACCTAGTCTTTCCATCATCTCCGATTATTCTGATGTCCACTTGCGACATCCTTGGTTCAGCGAGAAGGAGTTTGATATTAGGGACATCGACAGCAACGTATCCAGGCTCCAATCCGGACCTCTGGGCCATCTCATCCTCAAATGACCTCCTCTTCTCAGAATCAGAGGCCAGTCCGGCTAGGAGACTAATCTGGTCTTCACTCAACTCCTGCCTCCTTCGGCTAGAGCATACCTTGAGCAATTGCCTGTACTTTAGCCTCCTAATCATATCCCTGGCATAGTCTCCGGCACCATATAGGGCCTGCCAAATTTCTGCATCGACTCGCCTTTGAAGATCAACTGAGTCGGGCAATAAGTCCTCACTGCGTTCGACTGCCCTTGACAACATGATCTCTGTGACTCTTGTTACCCTGTGGAAGTATACTGCACTGTACATCAGACCACGTGCCATCAGCATCCCCTCCAAGGCAGGCAGCCCCCCTTCCTCAACCGCAATGTCGCCACCATGCCTCTCGAGACACATGATTAGTCTCCGATAGTCAATAACGCCGTGATTGACCCCTGTGAAGTGGGAGTCCCTTAGCAGGTAGTCGATCTGATCACAATCAACGGGCCCGTGAACAAGGTGAGCGAGAGTATTGTCTTGCTCGACAAAATCGGAACGCCCCTCTGACCACGTCATAAGATTCCTCTCTGAACCCCTAGCATCAGGACCCCTAATCAGGCTGGCAACTTCCTTTGGTTCGATTCCATATCCTTCGAGAATATCGGGAATCGCCTTCCTATTATTGATTGATTTTTCCTCTCCTTCCCTTAGTACATCGTAATCTCCAGTGATAATTCCCTCCGTTATGGACATGTGATCCATCCCCCCCCTCTCGTGTAGAATATGCTCGAGTGTGTGAGAATAGGGGCCATGGCCAACATCATGCAGCATTGCAGCAACCTGTACCAAATCGGTCTCGGAGTCGTCCAATTCCATTGACTCAGCCATCATTCCAGCTATGTGGGACACTCCCAATGAATGCTCAAAGCGAGTATGGTGAGCCCCCGGGAATACCAGGTGTGCGAGGCCGAGTTGTTTAATGTGGCTCAGCTTATTCATCTCAGGCGTCTTTAGCAAATCATTCCTGACTCCATCTATCCGAAACTGGCCGTGAATGGCGTCGTTGATGGTCTTCATGCGCTTCCCTGCGACCCTCCGAGAGTATGTCTGCCCTTGAATCACACTCCCATTGGAGGTTGGCGACATATTGCGTACAATGGAAACTAAGGTCCAACTCAATGTATTTCATTTGCATTTCAATTGAGATACAATTAAGACCCCCTGCCCCTCTGTGCGGTTTGGAGGAAGCAAGTTGGCCGGTCACAGCCCCATGGTTTCGCTAAGGATACCAGAGGACCACCTTCTGGAATTAGACAGGCTGGTTGGCCTTGATGGAATGAGGAACAGGTCTGATGTGATTCGATATGCCCTGAGGCAGTATCTTTCATCTGAGCACCAAATTTCGGGCGATAGGGTACAAGTAGATCTAGGTCCGGACCTGAGTGCCAGGATTAGTGACTACTGCAAGTTACACGGGGAGAACCCTGATGTTGTCCTTAGACAGGCAGCTAGGGAACACATCAGGCGTGTGGCAATAGAAGATGCCACAGTTGAGGACCTCCTTGCTGCGCGGATGGATGCTCTCCGCGCAAGACATGATGATGATTCAAACGCTATTTGAGGCGAGGGAAATGTGTGAGGACGGGATGCACGGAACCAACGCGGGGGGGCGCACTATGCGCCCTCTCGCACCCAATTTCGAAGGACTTCTGTCGAGAGCCAGAAAGGCCAACTCTACGATGAGGACCGAGGCTTAGATGTCCACATCCATCCGACTTTGAACCCAATCTTCTTGGTCGTTCTACTTACAGGACGCTTTCCATGACTACTCCCGATGCTCCGGAACTAGGAGTTTACTTGGCTCATGAGGAGATGAGGGAGTCGCAAATTGAGATGATTTTGGATGGCATTGATTCGCTATCAAGGGGAGGTTTTCTTTTGGCGGCGGCTCCAACGGGAATTGGGAAGACTGCTGCATCATTAGCCTCTGCATTATGCGTTGCGAGCAGTAGCGAAGGGGCTAGCCCGAAAATTATCTTCATGACAGGGAGACAGTCACAGCACAGAATCGTAGTTGAAACTGTCAACATGATCAACTCCAGGCTACCTGTAGGCATCCCCAGGGTGAAATTGGTTGACATTATCGGACGGGAAGGAATGTGCGAGATGGTAGATAAGTCGACGGGAAGGTGCAACTGCGAGCAGAGTACGACAGAGGAGGGCAGGCAGGCAAAGAGAAACAGAATGAAAGACATCATACTTTCCGAACCCCGACATGTGGATTGGAGCATTAACTACGGCAAGCAGGAAAAGGTCTGTTCTTGGGCATCTGCTAGATCTGCAGTCAGGGATGCTGATATCCTGGTCTGTGACTACAACCACGTTTTCATTGAAGGAGTAAGGGAAAGTTCTCTCCCAGCAATGGGAATTGAGCTTTCTGAGTCAATACTGATTGTCGACGAAGCTCATAACCTCCCCGATAGGATAAGAAATGGCCTGGAGAGGAGGATAACTGATCAGGTATTCAGAAGAGCCCTCGCGGACATTCAAGAATACAAAGGAAATCTCGAGAAAGTGGCTGTACAGTTGGATACAGCCGAAGCGTATGGATTTAGTGATGCCGTGAAATTGGAGGCGCAAGTTAAGGCCATCAAGGACGACAGTGGATTGAGGAAATGGTTCAATCAGAAAACTCAGGAAAATGAAGATTCTAACTGGGATGATTTGAGGATAGACACTGATGAATTTCTGACAATACTGGGTAGAGCCATTGAGGACGTAGGAGATAATCCAGAAAATGACCATATCACACAAATTAGAGAAATGAACAGAGGACTGATGAAAGTCAAGATCGATGAAGACGAGTCATTAGATGAGGACGAGCAAAATGACTGCGTTAGACTTGCTGAGATGCTGGATGTTTGTATCCAATACAGGAATAATGATGCTTTCTCACTCATTTTTGACAACGTACTCGATGAACCTAGAATTACCAGTCACCTACTTGATCCGGGACTAGTTGGACAGCCCATCTTTGAAGAATGCGCTGGCTCCATACTGATGTCCGGTACACTATTCCCACCCGTCATGTATTGCGATATCCTGGGAATTCCCGAAGATGGTTACACTGGAAAGGAGTACAGCTCGGGATTTCCACCTGAGAATAGACATGTTCTAATTGCCAGTGACGTGACCAGTAAGTTCTCCGAGAGAGAGTCTAGTTATGCAAAAATAGGTGAGCATGTTACTTCAGTTCTGAAGAATACCCCAGGGAATGTTGCAATTTTCTCCCCTAGCTATTCGATGATGGAGAGGGTGGTTTCAGACACCGGATATATCTTCGGAAGGTATCGCCTTAAGGAAGAAAGGGGGATGTCAAAGCGCTCTGTTGACGGCATGGTCAATAGACTCCACGAACTGAAATCTATGGGCAAGAATTCTGTTATCTTCGGAGTACTAAGCGGGAAGCTTTCCGAGGGGATTGATTATTCCGACAACATACTTGACGCAGTAGTCTGCATAGGTCTCCCCCTACCTCCACCCAGTGCCAAACAAGATTCTCTGTTTGAGTACTACACGAGTAGGTTTGGAAGAAGCAGGGCATGGAAGTATGCCAGTCTGCAGCCAGCCATCAACAGTGTCCTGCAAGCGCTTGGCAGACCCATTAGAAAATCCGAAGACAGAGCGATTGTAGTTCTGCTGGAAAAAAGGCTACTTGATAGCAGGAGCAAGGACTGTATGCCCGAATCAATGGACTCCCTAAGGACGTCCAGTCCGAATAGAACTGGTAAGCACGTAGAGCGTTTCTTCAAAATACCTCAATCAATGGGTTCATCTTAGTTGGTCTCGTGGAGTTGATGATAACATGACATGGAGGAGAGTGGAGATAGACATCTCCGATGAAGGCGAGGGAGGCGAGACGTCACATCCGAGTTCGTCCCTTGGCCTCGATATTTCTGCCTCTGAGTCGCATTCACAGTTTTTAGCCGAATCATCGCACATCTCCGAGGTTTCAAGAGGACATGAGGGCTTTCTCAACCAGGTTGGAGTAATCCCTGAGTCGTCAAAGATGGCTTCTAATGAGATACTTCCAGTTGGCGAACTAGTTGCCGATCTTGGTGGTTCGGTTAATGGCGACTTCATGGAAATACCGATGCCATCGACAGATAGGAGAGACGTGGTCCTGGAGGTCATGGAGGGAGAATTGGGGAACTTGGCCAGAATAATGTCGCCAAGTTCTTTCGGTGGAGTACTGAGGACTTTCAGACTTCCATCTGGTTCCATTATTTCCGGTGCGACTTGGAATGGCCATACATTGGGGCTGTCACTGGAGAATCACTCCTGAGGAACCAAGGAGGTCTCTCTTGATGGGACCTCGTCAAGCTGGTCAATCTCCTGTAGAACTGCGCTCAGTGCCATCTGGGCACTCTCCCTATGTGGCTCTCCCAATACGTGGCTAGAGTACCTTGCCTCCTCGAAAATCCTGTCCAGTGAGAGCAGTGCCTGCTCGCTAATCGGTAGAGCGTTCCTTATTGCAAGCTCGAACTCCCTGACTGTCTCGAAGTCCCTCCTCAGGAAGCCCCTGCTCATCAGAATCTGGCAGAGTCCCTCGTAGCAGTTGAATATGGCCTCCCTAACCTCGTCCCCTGCGGCCAGGAGTTCTGCGGTGTAGCTGAACACTCCTGCCAAATCATCAATGGCGGCCTGCTTTCTCCTCCTTACGAACATCACTCCTGCTACGGCTAGACCAATCAAAACAATGGCAATCAGGGCAGTCAAAGCTGGCCCTACCAAGGATGCCCCTGCCTCTGGTTCGTACACGACGTCTACGACGGCGAACTGCGAGAGTCTGGCAGCGTCTATCGGATCTATCAGATCCGAGTCTGAGCTGAATTCCACCGATAGTTCGCCCCAGAAGGCCCTATCCCACAGAGGGTGGTTCTCGTGGAATGACTCGAATTGGTAAGTGAAAATTCCATTCTGATCGGTGACACCCACCACAGTGAAGTGAGTGGCTGTCTCGTTTACCAGCCTCGCTGTTATGGAGACTCCCTCTATGGGTTGTATACGGTCCGTCGCTGTGACATTCACCTTTCCAGACAGGGAGCTTTCCCCGATGCCAAGATAAAGTTCGTCCGGCAAGAACTCAAAGTTGACTGGTACCTTAATCACGACCTCGAAATTAATCACGCCGCCATTGAGGAATCTTGAGGAGTCTGGATCAACAACCAATGACATACTGGCAATTCCGGGAGGCATGGTCGATATCGCGTTTGACTCCACTAGGAATTGGCCGGTTGTTTCGTCCCATGTGATTTTTGTATTTGGCCTGAGTGAGTCCTCCCAATATAGGGAAATTTCCATCTCCTCCATAGTATTCCCCTCTCCCCCGATCTCAATAATCCTGCCAAGGACCCTGATTGGCCTATTCCCATCGCTTCTGACAACCTCATCCTCTAGGAATAGAATCTCAATCTTTACATCGGCCCTTGTATAGACAGTGGCATTCACAGAATTTGCTAGGTACAACTGCTCTCCTGAGAATACCAGTGAAACATCGTGGGAGCCCCTAGAGATCAGATACCCAAGTTCGTGACTGATGCTGAATGTTCCGTCTATACTGGTAGTGATGGTGGAGATGACCTCTCCATCAAGTAGGAATGACAGTTCCCTGCCCTCCAATCCGGGATTTCCCGCTGAGTCTGCATCGAATAGCCTCCCAGAGAGGTTCCATGATCCACCCCGAGTGACCACGTTGTTCTCCACCTGCAGGGTCATCCCAGTATGATACGCTATTGTGAGGTTCGCTTCAACGGATCCTTGACGGTGATATCCTTGGTCGGGTGCAATTACAGTGAGGGAGTGTTGCCCGACATCTAGGAACTCTGAGACCACCCAGGAGTGTGCCCATTGGCCATTTTCATCGGTTGTAGTTGTGCCAATCAGTATTCCGTCGATGAAAATCTGAAGAGAGTGATTCTCGAGCCATCCATTTGGCAGATTGTCCTTGACATTACCACTGAGCTTCAGAACATCTCCGACTGCAACAGGATTGGGTTGTTCTATTTCGACCTCGACAGGTCCGAATACTGTGAAAATGGTGGTTGAGTTTGAGGCGATAACGAACTCCTCGCCGCTGAATTCAATTCTAACGTTCCTAGGCCCTAGTGGCATATCTGGTGGAACGGGGAAGAACAGACTGAATGTTCCGTTATCTGAGACTGACAGTGAAGTGAGGAATTGGTCGTTCATGTAAACGTCAAGTTCTCGGCCGGGGAGGACTCTGCCAGCACCATCAGTTAGCATCCCCTCAATAAGTAGGAGTTCGTTCCTATCTATCTCCCCGGGAGGCGTAGTTAGGACTACCTGCGAGGTCTGCGTGGCATTGAATTGCTCTGTTACTGTCGAAGGGAGGAAGTACTCGGGATTCAGGGAGTCGCCCTGCCCCATTGGATCGACCCAGGTAAATCCTCCGAGGAAGTCCACGGTGAGAGTGTGGGCTCCATAGTCAGTGTCCAGTGGGAGGTCGTATGTAATGCTCCAAGCCCCAGTTGATGCGTTGGAAATTGAAGTGTACAAAGGACCGACATCTATGCCATCTATTGAGAGGTGGACCACTCCGCCCTTTTCCTCGCCATTCTCGATCAGTGGTGCACCGTGCTCATCCAACAGGGTTCCAGTGAATGTTACTGACTCGCCTGCTATGGCCGAGCCTGTTACTGAGGTCACTTCGAGTACAGAGGGTGCAAGTATTACCACCCTTGTCCATGTTTCATCGCCAAGCAACCCGGTTGAGCCATTGAATCCTGCGAATGTAGCAGTTATTGTCATCGGCCCCGGTGCCCTGTTTTCGTCAGTCTGAATTGAGGTTGTAAGTATGCCACCCTCATCTGTGAATCCTGACCACGATGGCGCCCCATCTATCGAGACGTCTATCTGGCCTCCCGAAACGAACTGTCCTGAATTGTCAATCAAGGACATGTTCAGGGTGATGTTGTCACCCCTCACGACCCTCTCATCCGGATCCAAGTCGGCAGGAGATATTATCGAAAGCATGGAGAATCCCCTGCTATCGAATGACCCATCTTCGGAGCTTGCGCCGTAATAGTTGACAGAAGGGGTGTAAGAAGCAGTGATGTTATGAGTCCCCCTGGGGAATGAAAGATCTAGGAAAATCCTAGCTGCCCATGTACCGTTTGCATCGACCGTCCCACCAGTTACAGAGAAGGAGTTAGTGTCACCGTCAATAGCGAAGTTTAGTGTTGGATTCAGAGCATTTCCCGATCTGTCCACGATTCCACTCCCATTACTGGATGTCAACGTACCACTGATGTCTAGGAACTCTCCCGCAGCTGGATTGGAGGTGATTGGATCGAATGATATGGTTGTCGGGGACCTTACTGTGATGGTGTTGATAATTGTTGATGAAGTGTGCAGTGTGTCCGAACCGTTCGATCCATTGAACATGAGAATTATTGGAATAAGTCCCAAGGGATGCGAATGAGGTACTGAAAATGTGAAGTTGACAATTCCCTGTCCGTTTGTGGACTGTTCGGGGTTAAGCCATGTTTCGTGGAATAATGCGGAGACGGACATGTTTGCTAACTGTCTGTCTGCATCACTTGACTCAACCAATCTAGCACCGAATGAGATTGATGTGCCCCTGTCGACTATTGTGTTCAATATCGGGTTTCTGTCTGTTAATTGAGTCACGCCTCTGACCAAGATAGTCTCATTGCCCGTCCCCGTTAGGTAGAAGGGGGTGCTTCCGTTTTCCACACTTACCACCACGGTTTTCAGCCCGTTGCTCACTCCGTCCCCCAGTGGGTCTGTTGGCACCATTACAGAAAATGAGCCGTTCGCTGAGGTGACGTGTCCAGTGATTAGTGTCTCACTAGGGTCATTTAGGAAGAAGACCTCCAGGGTCATAGGGCCAGAAACTGAACGGTTCTGGTCAACTCCGTCGAGGACCTGCCCTTGTAATTGGAAGAATTGCCCAGCAGTAACTTCCGGCAAGGGGGCATTGTCGATCCTGATGCTGCTTGCAACCTGTACAGTAAGGTTGACCATGCTCTCATTGCCTAGCCACCTTCCTGCGTCAGGAGTAGTCAGGCTGTCAGTGATATCGTCCGGTGCATGCAGTCGAACGTCGTAATACCCAGGAGGGGCGTCTGCAGGAATTGTAGAAGTGAAGCGAGCAACCCCATCTGATCCTGAAACTGTGCTATTGAGGACCTGCTGAAGAGGTCCGCCCCAATCGAAGTACATATCGACAGTAGTATTTTGCAGTCTCTTCGAACTCTCCACATCGGTGATGGTGGCATTAGTCACCAGTGTCTGTCCTGCGATTACGATCGACTGCAGGGGCTCGGACTCCACCACATACTCGGTCTGAATCCCAGCTTGCAGTACAACTGCCCCGGGAACAAGGTAGTATGCACCTCCAGACGGGGGGTTCTTCTCGAAATCTAGAATGAGTCTGAGATCGTATACCCCCGCTCCCACGCCGCTTGGCATTTGGAATGTTATGTTGTATTCACCCGTTGTGTTGTCAATCCACTGCTCGCCCAGTCTGTATGTTACGGGAGGGGCTGGGAGGCCGTCCGGAGTAGGGGGTTGTTCCGAGGGAACTTCCATATTGACGATTATCGAGGAGTTGTTTCCGAGAATTGTGGTGTTCAGGTTAATGTCCCTAGTGAATCCTGATATCCAGGATGTTTGTCCCCTCGGAGTCCATTCTGAGCCGAGTGTGTGAGTTACGTCTGCCCTGCCTTGGACTCTGACGGTGTCCAGAACACTATTCGGAAGAAGCCATGTGGAGCCACTGTAATTCAGTTGCCATGGGTAATCTCCGGCCTCGACATCGATTGTTGGCCTCCATGTGACCATGACCCTAGGTAGTTCGGGATTCGATTGATTCCACACTAGCTCTCCATTGAAATCCAGAGTGTAGTCTCCCAAGAAGCTCGCGACTGAAGTTCCAGTATGGTCGGACAGTGTGACCTCTACCTCTGAATCGGAACCAACTGGTGCAGGATTTAGGATATAGCTGAAGTTGATACGGCTCTTTACTCCGTGCTCATCCCTGACCACTGCCTCATCTTTTGCGAATAGTCCATCTGCCTCGAATTGATACCTTATCTCGACAAGTCCCGCAGGGATGGGGACATCAGCAGCTGAGAATGACCAATTTACGGCGAACTGCCCCAGTGCCCCGGACCAATCTGAATCATTCAGATACCACGATGTCAAGGTGGTGAATGGCCCATTTGCAGCAGATCTTCGCATCTGCATTGTCAAGGTTCCATTTAGTGCCTCAGGAATCGCCGACCTACTTAGGACGGTTCCGTTGAGGAAAATGGGCTGATCGATCTCCAGTATGGTGTTGTTTTCCCCCTGTCCCTCTAGAGTCACCGTCAAGTTTGGAGCGGGCGTCAGGTTCAGGTTAAAGCCGACTGAGCTGGGCCGTAAGTGGTAGAGTGGCGTGCTTGCGTTATTGAGGTCTTCCTCATGCCAACCAAGGAAATTCAGAGTTGCGGAAATCAATCCTTCCTGTTCAGTTTCGTCAATTGGGACTGAGAATTCGTAGTACCCCCCTGCACCGACGCTGGAAATGAGGCTTACTGGTCCATCGAAAGAGGTAGTGTAGTTGAGGACTACCTGTAGGCTGTCCAACTGTGTGATGTCGTTGTATGGCTCACTGGAAAGGGATATGTCGCCCGTAATTGTGGTATTCACCCCTATGCCAATCTTGGGCTCATCAGGAGGTTCCGGGTCATTCACCGACATTGACACGTCATCAGTGACATTCAGCTTCCATGGGAATGATATTCCCTGGGATCCGACATACCCATTCTGGTATGTGCGAAGAACGAGTGATCCGTATCCAGGATTGATCACTTCTTGGGGTTGACCAGTGATGTTGAAGGTCCCATTTGAGTCGGTAATTGCAGTACCTATGTAGTGCTCTTCGATTGCTGCTGAACCGGGGACATTCTCAGTCTGATTTGATTTCACCAGATACATGTCAATGGTGATGTTAGAGACCGTTGACTGGTTCTCAGTGAACCTGAGAGTTCCCTCCAGGGATAGATTGCCAGACGATAGGTCCCTATCGAACCATATGGGCCCCCAGGTTTCATCCACGACCTCCACAGTTGAGAGTAGGGGGCACGCCTCGAAGGGGATCCATCCCAAATCGGCATCGCCGAGATTGGAGTTGGTCTGTAAATGGACCTCTACCCATGAGGTGAAATCCTTGCCGTATACCTCGAAAGAGGTTCCCGTCCACTTCCCTCCTGAGAAACCAGTAACTTTGCGGGCAGGGATTCCTGCGGATCTGAGCATGACGGCAAATAGGGTGCTGAACTGATCACAGTCACCCTCTAGGGAATTATTGAGGATCCAAAATGAAAGGTCGTCTTCACCATCGGCAAGGCCCACTTCCGTACCATTGTGATTTCTTAGGAAGGTGGTTGTTGAATTGCCATTAACAATGAAATCCTGTATTGCTGAGACCCTGTCCCATGCAGAGAATGCTCCTGATTCGTTGATGATGGTAGTAGTGATTGCATTGACAAAGGCAGCAGTGTTTCCCCTCTGCAAAAATTCGCTTGGTAAGTCTGTAGCGTAGGAACTGTTGGCAAACTCGGTGGTGTTATCTCTGATTGCCTGTGTAATCAGTACTTGTGGGGCAGTGACGAATAAGGTGTCTATGGTTGCACCATCAACAATCACGTCTCTGGTGAAATTTGAGAAATTTAGACCGGCATTGGCATCGGTCCATCCCGTGTAATTGACCGCGTTGTGAGGGGCTATTATCTCCTCGCCCGAGAAAATTAATGCTCCTGATTCCAGTGATATCTCCCAACCTAAAACCTCAGATCCGTCCCAGAACTGTTGGTCGGCGACCCCCTGTGTGGTTGAGAATCCGGGGTACATCTGCGTGTTTCCAACTAGACTGGTGTTTACACCCCATGAAATTCCCGTGTAGAAGTCATAGGTATGCCATCTCCAGTAATGAGTAATGTTGGGATCTACGCCAACCGAGGTGTTCATTGCCTCGAAGAACATCATATTGGGGTCTATGTCATCAGCGGGGTCCCATGGGTCTCCATCGGCATTTAGACAATTCATGTCCCAGAACTCGGATGTGCACTCCTGTCCGTCGGGTATTCCTCCTCCGTCAGTATCCGGATCCCTCCAATCAGTGCCCGTGGCATTCTCAATGGTATCGGGGATTCCATCGCCGTCGGTATCTACGGGATTGAGGTCGTCATTCGGGTTGTTCTGCGGGTTAGTGCCATCGAGATACTCTTGGAAGTCTGTTACTCCTCCGTTGTCGGTGTCAGATTCATTCCACAACGTGAAGTAAGTGTCGGTCGTACCATTCCCGCCGAGACTCCCAAAGGCGACCAAACATACTGTGGTGTTCTCGAAGTAATTGTTTAGCCCATCGCCATCGGTATCCAGAAGGTTATCACAGGGGTTGCTGGGGTCAGTTTGGTTGAGAATCTCGTCCAAGTCATTCACGCCATCGCCGTCGGTATCGGACATATTCCAGTCCGACAGAAAACCAAAGCTTCCTGTTGATTCTTCCCAATCGGCCAAGCCGTCACCATCAGTGTCGAAGTAGTCATCGTCGCAAATGGGGTCGTTGGAAAGTCCGAGAGACTGGTCCCAACACCAAGAGAAGTTGACGAACAGTACTGTTGCCGCATCGGGCGGCTTGTCGGTATCTACTCCCCTCAATGTGTCACCATTAATGGAGGTGAACCTGAAGCCGGTTAGGCTCCCGTTGGTTGATGACACGTAGAACCCCATCGGCTCCCCATTCTGCCTCCAATCCTCGGGAGTGGGGTCGAGTGATGTGGTTTCATTCAATGTAAGTATCATGTTAGTTGAATCGAAGTCTACGATGGACAGATTCAGTGTTTGGAGAGATGTGCAGGGATCTGTACCATGGGACGGATCAAGTTCTGATCCATCACTAATCCCCCCTCCGTCCGTGTCGGCGACATTCCACAAGGTGCACGTCATATTTTCCTCCCAATTTGGGATTCCGTCATCGTCAAAGTCACCAGAATCCTCAATTCTGGTCGGATCTGTCTCGTTCTCATCCACTACTCCGTTCCCATTGAGGTCTTCCTCGCCGTCATCGAACTGATCATCATCAGTATTGTTGTCACGAGGGTCAGTCGCCAGAGGGGGATCGCCATATTGGCCATTCACCTCAACTCCGTCGTCAATTCCATCGCCATCGGTATCAGGGGATGTGGGATCAGTCAACAGAACGAGGGCCTCATAGGAGTCGTTTAGCCCATCGCCATCGGTATCATTAGACTGTGGGTCAGTGGATGTAATCCCATCTACCTCCGCCGTGAAAATCTGACAGCCTCCCGGGCCAAGTTGCAGAACTGGGTTGCACGGAGATTCGGTGGCAGTCATACTCAATGGCCCTGGTCGGAAATACTGAGTGGGCGGAGTTGTTGTACCATTCCTAGTCCCCCATGCTGGATTCACGAACTCCTTCAAGTTGACTAGTCCGTCTCCATCGGGATCTCCGAAAGCCCCATCTTGGTTTGTACGTGATGTTGGGTCGAGTCCATTTGCCACCTCCCAACCATCGGGCATCCCATCTCCGTCCGTATCCCACCCATTGGGATCCTCGTCTATGGCCCCATCGCCATCATCGTCGTCACTGGTGCAATTAGAGTCCCCATCCCCATCGGAATCAAAATTATCCACCATTCCGTCCTTATCGTCATCAAATGTGTTGAAGCATATGTTCCCCCATGGATCTTCATCGGCCCCATCTGAACCGAGGCCCTGGATAAGTTGCATGGCGCTCTCCTCGTCCCAATTACTAACTGGGACCGTTCCATTCCACCAAACACCATTGTCAAGCTCATTTGGAGTGTTTGTGGAGTCCCAGTTAGATGGCATTCCGAACATGAACTCATTTAGGTTGGACAGGGAGTCTCCATCGGGATCACCTGTAGAGCCATTATCTCCAGAGGGGGAAAGTGGATTCAGGCCGTACTGCCACTCCCATCCGTCTGGGAGCCCGTCATTGTCTGTATCCCAGTCTTGGGGCTGAGTGTTGATGTAGAACTCTAGTCCATACGACAGGCCGTCCCCATCCTGATCCGTAGAAGCCAACGCTTCCCAAGATGCGAACTCCAGTGCGGAGTAGGATGAGAGTAACATTAGAACAGAGAAAATAATGGCAGACCTACTCTTAGAGAGACTGTCCGAACGGGCACCAGTAGATTGACTAAATGAGCTCATGCTACGCAACCCCTTGTAGTTGGGCGCAAAGTAGGGCACTTAAGAGGAATGGAGCGTCGTTCGGACAATGACTCGCTAGTTATCAGACTAGTTCAATGTCGTCGTCTTCGTATACGTCGGGCTCATCTTCCTCGATCGCCACCACGGGAGCAGGCAAATCGTCATCTTCTTCTTCCTCTTCATCATCGTCCGAATCACTGGAAATAGCGTCCAGATATGCCATGTGCGCCTTCCACCTTCTCCTGTTCATTGCACCCTGTATTCCCGCTATTAGGAGCATTGCTGCAACCAGTCCGACGATGTATGTAGACAGCCTCGGGTGCGTGACCTCGTTGACCAATCTATCAATCAATGAAGATATCCCCACCCTCATCACCACAGTCTTCTCTGCTGTGGCATCATCAGGCCAGCTCTGCTGTGTGTCGAAGGGAGTTGCTGTGACCACAACATCGACCTCCTCGCCATTGTTAGCCGAATCAGGGACATTGACGTCTAGAACGAATGTTACCTCGTCGAACGCATCTAGAATAATCAGAGCAGAACCCGAAGGGCCGTCAATATCCACGGACCATCCTGCCCCATCGACTTCGGCCTCGAGGTAGACAGTTAGAGGGCTATTTCCTAGGTTCTTGACCTTCATCTGTATTGGATACGACTCGCCTGGGACGAGAAGCCGGTTAGGGGTGACCTGGACGATTTCCAGGTTGGGATCATCTGGGTCAATCTCGAATACCATTGGTAAATCGAAATATTTGGCATCTGAATCGGTGGTGTCTTCAATAATCCGGAGGTAAACGGTATGGTTGCCGAACTCGACTTGATTGGTTAGCGTAATTGTTACGAATACCTCCGTCTCATCCCCGGGAGCGAGGGAAACACGCGGAATGGCATTTCCAGAGTCGTCCTCGATTCTGAACTGCCACTGTCCGTATGCACTGTTTCTATCGGTGTTTTCGTCTAGAGAAGCGGGATTCTGGATCCTCCACCAAGTGGCAGACTCGCCCGAGGTCATGGTGTTCGTAATCTTGGCCCTGAGAGTGACTTCTGCATTCCCCGCACCCGGTGAGCAGAGGGACACCCTGATGTGGCCGAGGGGCGATCCATCACAGTCGTAAGAAACCTCAGCCCTAATTCCAAAGGTTCGTTGGATGGTGAAGAGGACTGTTGATCTGAGAGATGCGTTTCCAGAGCTAACGACCTCTATCTCGACAGGTCCAATGTCTGGGTCCTCCCTGTCAGCCGAGGGCTTAATCATGAGTCTGAGTACCTGGGTATCGTGTCTATCCAGGAGTGCGGTATGGAATGTTCCATCCCCTTCATCCTCCAATATTCTTTGCCCGGTATCATTGTCATAGACGTGAATGATTGCCTTTGATCTTTGTAGGACATCGATTCTGAAGGTATCGGCATCAAAGCCGGTATTGAAAATCTCCAGTAGGAAAGGCGTGAACTGATCATAGTCCACATACCTTGGTATTGTTGAGTCTATGTCATCAGGCCGGGATGAGTTTGCTATTGGTACGTCATGGTCTTCTGACCAAATGGACACCTGTGGAGGCTGGAATACATCGATCTTCTCCAAGTCTATCTGCAGGGTATCCTGATGAACGACAGTTAGGACTCCCTCGACTTCTGCCTCGGCAACTGCCCTAATGTCAATAGAGCTGGGGGCACCGGTCAGATCCTCCGGTGCAAGCAGCGTAAGAATTGGATTCAATATGTCGCCCCCTGCGTTCAGCGTATAGCCCCCGGGTGAGTCGAATTCCAGTAGCCATGAGCTTGGGAAGTTTGTGAGGACCTCCAATTCCACATCCATGGATTTTGTTGAATCACCCCTATGGACAAGTTGTAGGGGAACTGGGGTTGTTTGTCCCGGTGCTATATACTCGGTAGTTCGATCCAGCCTATGATTGAGTGCGACTCCCCACTGCTCCATAGTTACGGGCTCGTGCTCAATGCTGACACTATTTCCTTGGATGTCTGATACCTCCAGCTCTACCGAGTATTCGCCGGCAGGGATACCACTTGGGTAGGACCACAGGTACTCTCCGAAGATTCCCTGACTGGTGTCCTCAATTTCCTCGTCGTCTTCATCGATGACGTGATCTATTCTGTAGACTCCATCTGGGTCCCTCATCAATAGTCTGACTGAGTCGACGTCGTACCTGCCAAAGCTACTTTTCACATCGAACGAGAACTGCATAACCCTCTCAGAAAGGATGTCATTTGGAAACCACTCTAGCTCTGGCCCTTCTGCTAGCTCTGCCCCCTCCCTTTGAAGGAGTACGAGACTATTCGAGATTGCGTTGGCCTCGATCTCGAGTGTACTGAATCTATCATCACCATCAATCTCATTCCACGCCACTTCGGCTTCGCAGCTAGAACCGAATGGACTGCCGCCACTATCACATCCGGACATGTCAGCGTCAATTATCAACTCAAGGCGCTCATCTTTGTCGATTGAGAAAGATTGGTCGTTTCCTAGGTCAATCTCGAATGTCTCGTGATCGAAACTGCAGCTCTGGGTTAATCCTGGATTGCAGGCGTCTGCGCTCCACGAAACTGAGCCGACTTGGCTTCCTGAGGACTTGAGTGTGATAGTCCATTCAACGGAAGATGTGTCTGGCCCGGTCGCCCTCATGAAAAGTCCAAGCGGCAGATAGTACGAGCCGGATCCTGAACCGTGATTTGGGCGACCTACAACATTCAATGATGAGAGCATTGGACTTGTGCGGAATTCTATACTACTATCTAGGGCGCTCATTGCCTCCTGGCCGCCCGATTCGGGGACTTGGGTAGTAATGTATCCATCACCGCCAGCTGAGGAGTTCTGGGAAGCAAAATACATCGTGTAGAGATTTAGTTGGACATCTGAACCAGCTTCCATCATTCTCTCTTCTGGGAGTTCTTTCTGGTGGTCCGGAACCATGCCCAAGGGAGTCAACATTAGCAATGATAGCATCAAAGCGAGCCTGAGCTGGCGAGACTGGCCATTCGCTATGCTGCTCTCATACACGTCTTGTCGCCCACAGGAGTGGCGTTAAAGCGTTCGTGCCCTAAGGGCACGTGATGTATCGGTTCTGAGGGGTGTCAAAGCGCTCGATTCAAGGAGGGGGACCCGCCCTCGGGGGCCGCAGAGGTACCCGAGTTGGTCAAAGGGGCCGGACTTAAGCTCCGGTGCATAGTGCTTCGCAGGTTCAAATCCTGCCCTCTGCACCAATCACCTAATCCTAGTCATTGAACATCCCAATTGTCCATCAATTCCCTCGACGTCCAGCTTCTTCAGTGAAACTGTAGCGGCAATAATTTCACCCGGGGCCATTATCTCATCCAACAATTCAGAAGCGAGTGTCTCCATCAATGCACTTCTTTGAGACGAAATGGCCCTATCTATCGAAGAAGAAAGATACTCGTAGTCGAGAACCCTGTCTATTTCATCCTCCTCTGGCTTAGAGGCCCCTCCAATAAAGACATGAATATCGAAGCTTATTCTCTGAGGGGCGCCAATCTCATGCTCGTAAATTCCAATATCAACTTCTCTAACTGAGTTCTCCAAGAATAGGGTTGTGAATTCCTTGTTCCCTGATTGAACTATTTCCCTTAGGGCGTCCATATGTGATTTCATTTCACCCCTCCGTTTCGAAATAAACGTCCCTTTCTCTTGCGAGAAAACGTTCTCCTGAATCAACGAAAATGGTCTGTCCGGTGATGGACCTAGCCTGCATCAAGAAAACGACTGTCTCGGCAATATCAATTGGACTTGGGCCGAATCCCAGTGGAGTCTCGGATTGGGCCCTATCGAATCCCGATTGGGTTTGCTCTCGGCTCTTCAGAGTATGTCCCGGAGCTATGGCATTGACCCTGACTTGGGGAGCTAGTCCCCTAGCCAGTGCCTCGGTAATTCCTAGCATAGCAAATCGGGAGGCCGTGTAGGAAAGGTGGTCAGGATTCGGCTGTGCGATCTTCTGATCTAGGATGTTCACGATGGAGCCAGTTTCGCCATCTGGAATCCTTCTGGTGAGCTCTGATATTAGGAGGACTGGCGATAATGCATTCACTTCCATGTGCTCATTCCATGAAATCCCTGAAACATTGGAAATATCGTCATGGGAGAATAAAGATGCATTGTTTACTAGGCCCACCACAGGCCCTAATGCTGACTCTGCTTTAGAAATGATATCTGGTACTGCCTCTGAATTGGAAAGATCGCATCGAATAAGTGAAGCCTTTCCCCCTGATGATTGGATCATTGAAACGAGCTCTTCGGCCTCATCTTCGGATGAAAAGTAGTGCACTGCAACAGAGAAACCACTCTTGGACAAAGCTATGGATATCTCCCTTCCGATCCTAGTGGCCGCCCCCGTTACAACTACTGTCCCGCCTGCCATGGCTACCCGAAGAATCACCCCCCTATTACGGGTTGTACTTGGTCGACTCAGGGATAACCCCATGAGAATGGTTAATTTCGTACTTCCATCCGAAAGAACCGATGGTCACTCGCCTCCCCATCATCGAGAATGCTCGTGATGACGGTGGTGGCTGTGGCATAGCCCCTCCAGAAGATGCAAAAAATGGTAAATCAAGGGAGAGAAAGAGGCTGCCAAAGTGGTTCAAAACTTCATTGCCGGTCGGAGAGTCTCAAGTCAGGTACAATGAGACGAAATCGCGTGTTAATGAGAACAGTCTGAATACTGTCTGTGAAGAGGCAAGATGCCCGAATGTCCACGACTGCTGGGGCAGGGGAACTGCGACATTCATGATTGCTGGAGAGGTTTGCACCAGGGGCTGTAGATTCTGTGCAATTGACACATCGAAGAGACCCCCTCCCCTGAACCCTGACGAGCCCCAATCATTGGCCGATGCAGTGAGCAGGATGGGGCTAAGTCACGCGGTCATCACTGTAGTAAATCGTGATGACCTCCCTGACGGAGGCGCCAGTCATTACAAAGATTGCATTAAATCTGTACATGAGAAGTCTCCTCATGTTGGATTGGAGTTGCTTTGTTCTGATCTTGATGGGGACAAGGGCTCACTAGCTCTACTCTTGGACGGGCTTCCACTGAACGTCTTCGCCCACAATGTGGAGTGCGTTCCCCGACTAGACTCCGTGGTCAGGGATCCAAGAGCCTCATTCGAGCAGTCAATTTCAATTCTATCAGAGGCCAAGAGGCTTAGGCCTGACATACTGACAAAGAGCAGCATCATGGTAGGGCTTGGAGAAACGGATGATGAGATATCGGATGCCATGAGGGAGTTGCATTCTGCTGGGGTGGACATGATAACACTGGGTCAATACCTGCAACCAGGCGATAGGCACCTCTCCGTAGATAGGTTTCCAGAACCATCCTCTTTCGCAGAGTGGGACAGGGAAGCCAGAGAAATCGGTTTCAGTGCTGTGGCTAGTGGCCCATTAGTAAGATCTAGTTACAGGGCGGGAATGCTCTGGGAAGAGGCCCTGGGCGGAGAGCCGGTCGTAACTAGGGAATCAACTGGTTCTGCCGTAAGTTTCCTTTCAACAGGGCTGATTGACCAAGGCCAAACAATATGAGCATGTAGTGGGTGATGATAGCATGGCGAGAGACGTTTCTGACATCCCCTTGCACATCCCGGATGCCCCACACAGGCCAGGGGAGGACGCAAAATTTGCTGATTGGCCATGGGAACCCGG
The DNA here is from genome assembly GCA_002726275.1 of Methanobacteriota archaeon. Lineage (GTDB taxonomy): Archaea > Thermoplasmatota > Poseidoniia > Poseidoniales > Thalassarchaeaceae > MGIIb-O5. Next base: position 55,673 of record PBSO01000006.1, read on the forward strand.
GGATCTTGGCAAGCTTGACGTCGATTGCTCCGCGGAGGAGACATCGGAGCATGCAAATGGTTTGGTCAGGGTCTTGGGCGATGACAACAGTGCCTCAGGGAAGTGGGATCCGAACCTTTCTGCCGATGAAATGAGGCTGGGCCTTGAGCATATGCTCAGACTACGTATTTTTGACGATAGGATGATGAAAATGCAGCGTACTGGCAAATTGTCATTCTACATGAGGTCCTTTGGCGAAGAGGCGATAGCTATCGCTCAAACAATGGCCCTTGAGGAGCAAGACTGGTTATTCCCAACTTATCGACAGCCCGGTGCCCAATTCGTCAGAGGGCGTGACATGGTAAGCATGATTTGCCACTGCATTGGAAACGAGGAGGACAACGTGAAAGGTCGGCAAATGCCCGTTCACTACACATTCAAAGAGGGACGATACATTTCGGTCTCAAGTCCGGTTGGAACACAATTCAGTCAGGCAATCGGAGTCGCCTTGGCATCTAGGTACAAAGAGCTTGATGAGGTCACAATTACATGGATAGGGGATGGGGCGAGTGCAGAAGGAGACTACCACTATGCGCTAAACTTTGCAGGAGTTTTCAAGGCCCCTGTTATCCTAAATGTGGTGAACAACCAATGGGCGATTTCCACGCATAGTAATTTTGCAAGCGGACTTCAGAATTTCGCCATCAGAGGGATTCCGTATGGAATTCCAAGTATCAGAGTAGACGGGAATGACTTTCTGGCATTATTCTCAGTAACCAAGTGGGCAAGAGAGAGGGCCTCCAAGGGACTCGGTGCAACGCACATAGAAGTTCTGACATACCGAGCTGGTGCTCACAGTAGCAGTGATGACCCATCCAGATATAGGCCTGCAGACGCAAACGAGCATTGGCCGGGTGGCGACCCAATTGAGAGGCTGAAAGATCATCTAATTAACATTGGAGAGTGGTCAGATGAGGACCACAGTAATCTATCGGAGAAATTAGACTCCGAAGTAATGAGTGCATACAAAGAGGCAGTGAGATTCGGAGATCTGGCAAATGGCCCATACCCCTCATCTGATGCCATATTCACGGAGGTTTACGAAACCCCTCCATGGCACCTAATGGAACAATGGGATGAAATGAAGAAATGGAGGGATGATTAATGCCCAACATGAACATGGTTGAGTCAGTGAATAGCGCTCTGCAGACCATGCTTTCGAAAGACAAGAATGTAGTAATCTTTGGAGAGGATGTAGGATACTTTGGAGGTGTCTTCAGGACTTCTGACGGACTCCAAGAGGAATTTGGAAAACACCGTGTTTTTGACACTCCGCTTTCTGAGGGAGGAATTGCCGCTACGGCATTCGGAATGGGCATTAATGGTCTACGTCCAGTTGTTGAAATACAATTTGCAGACTACATTTTCCCAGCATATGACCAGATTGTCAACGAAATCGCGAAGGTTCGGCACAGGTCAGGAGGGGAGTTCTGGTGCCCATTGACGATAAGGACGCCTGCAGGAGGGGGAATTAGGGGCGGACATCACCATTCTCAATCTCCAGAATCTCAGTTCACACATACTCCCGGCCTGAAGGTCGTCTATTGCTCCACGCCATACAATGCAAAGGGCCTCCTAATCAGTGCCATTGAAGACAATGACCCAGTAATTTTCTTCGAACCCAAGAGGTGCTACAGAGGTCCATTCTACGGTGACCCGCACAATGTCCCAACATGGGGAGGGCATCCGGAAGCCGAAGTTCCCGAGTCCCACTATACAGTTCCCCTTGGTGAAGCTCGCTTGGCGATGGAAGGGGACGAATGTACGGTAATTGCTTGGGGCGCCATGGTCCACGTCAGTGAGCAGGCGATCAAAAATAGCGGTGTTTCATGTGACCTTATTGATCTCCAAACACTAGTCCCCTGGGATAGGTCTGCAATTGAGAAGTCTATTGCCAAGACTGGTCGTTGTGTCATTGTTCACGAAGCGCCGAAAACCAGTGGATTTGGGGCTGAAATGGCAGCCTCGATACAGGAAAGGTGTTTCTGGAGCCTTGAGTCTCCAATTGAAAGAGTTACAGGTTGGGACACCCCATTCCCCCATACTACTGAATGGGATTACATGCCCGGACCCACTAGGATAGCCGCGGCGATTGCGAGGACACAGGAGGAATGAGTGTGGGAAAATACGTATTCAAACTTCCAGACATAGGTGAAGGAGTTGTCGAAGGAGAGGTTGTAATATGGCATGTTTCTGTCGGCGACAAGGTCTCTGAAGATGATGCCATTGTCGATGTCATGACTGATAAGGCCACGGTGACCATACCATCTCCCACTGATGGAGTGGTTACTTCCCTTAGCGGGGACGTTGGAGATATGATCGCCGTAGGGACTACGCTGGTCGAATTCGATTCGGATAGTTCCGTGGAAATCCCCCGGGACGCNCCCGTAGAAGAGGTGGAAGAGGNCCCTGTGGAAAAGGAGTCGTTGCCTGAACCAAAGTCATCGCCGGAAAGGATCGAGAAGAAATCNGCCCCATCTCCGAGTCAAACTGCTCCACCAATAGCTCCCAAAGTGAAGAGTGCGGGTGGTTCGATATTGGCAAGTCCTGCCGTGCGAAGGAGAGCGCGTGAATCTGGAATAGACTTGACTGGACTAAATGGTAGCGGTCCAGCGGGAAGAGTTAGGCACGCCGACATAGACGCATTCCTAGCAGGAGGAGGTTCTGTTTTGGGGGCTGCCCCTGCTGCCTATTCGACTAAAAGAACTGAAGTCACTGAAGTCAAAATAGTTGGTTTGAGGAGGAAGATTTCTGAGCAGATGGTGAAGAGTGCTTTCTCCATACCTCATTTCTCCTACTTTGAGGAGGTCGATGTTACTGAACTTGAAGAGTTGCGGCAGATGCTTAATTCCAGCAGATCTCCAGAACAACCGAAGTTGACCTACCTGCCATTCATTATGCTGGCTCTCTCAAAGATCATGCCCGAACATCCGGAGTGCAATGGACACTTCTATGATGAGTCGGGAGTCGTACACAGGCACTCGGCCGTCAATCTCGGAATCGCAACTCAGACGGAAAGGGGGCTCTACGTACCTGTTGTCAAGCATGTAGAATCGCTAGACATATGGAATGCGGCAAGTGAGCTTATCAGAGTCTCCGGGGCAGCCAGAGAAGGAACTGCAAGTCTAGATGACCTGACCGGCTCTACATTCACCATCACGAGCTTAGGCAGGGATGGGGGGCTAGGTGCCACACCAATAATCAACCATCCAGAAATGTCCATACTTGGGGTGCACAAAGCTAGGGAAATGCCAGTGGCCAAGAATGGCCAGATTATTGTCCGCAGAATTATGAATCTGTCAAGTTCATTCGACCATAGGGTAGTTGATGGTGCCGATGGCGCGAGGCTTATTCAGCATCTGAAGAGGATGATGGAGCACCCTGCCTTGATATTCATGTGAGGGATTCCTATGGTCGAGTCAAGAAAATGCCAGGTATTGATTGTCGGTGCTGGGCCGGGAGGTTACGTTGCAGGGATAAGATCTGGACAATTGGGATTGGACACCATCGTAGTAGAGGGCGACAAAGCGGGGGGCACTTGCCTAATTCGTGGTTGCATCCCAAGTAAGGCGATAATTCATGCTGCTGAGAGATTCGAGTCACTCGGACAGCACGCAACATCTGATGGGCATATGGGAATATCTGTATCCGAAAGCCCCGAGCTCGACATGTCTGCGCTGGTATCTTGGAAGGATGACATTGTTGAACGTCTCAACAAGGGGGTTGAGGCGCTGTTGAAGGGGGCTGGAGTTGATTTGGTGAAAGGTTGGGCTACATTCACATCACCGAAGAAGTGCTTGGTAGAGACTTCTGAAGGAACTATAGAAATTGAGGCTGAAAATGTCATACTGGCCACTGGTTCGAGTCATATCGACCTTCCATTCATGCCATGTGATGAGGAGTTCATTCTTTCTTCCACGGGTGCATTGGATCTTCAGAAATTGCCGAAAAAGGTAGCAATAGTGGGAGGGGGATACATAGGTTTGGAATTGGGGTGTGCTCTAGCAAAACTTGGTTCCAAAGTAACAGTAGTGGAGGGAATGGATAGCATTCTAGGAATTTTCGACAGGGAATTGAGGCGGCCTCTCGAAATTTGGCTGAAAAAACATGGCGTCACCGTACACACCAACTCTCTTGCCAGGGGTGCCGAGGTAAAGGGCAAGGGTGCATCCAGAAAGGTCGATCTGAAATTTGAGAAGGATGGCGAGGAGCATACTCTGAAAGTGGACAAAGTCTTGGTCACCGTTGGAAGGAGGCCTAACACCAGAGACTGGGGATTGGAGAAGACTGGCGTCAGAATGGATGCCTCTGGGAGATTCATCAGGATAGACAGGAGGTGCAGGACCAACATCCCTGGTGTTTTTGCAATAGGGGATGTTTCCGGCGAGCCAATGCTTGCCCACAAGGCTAGCGCACAAGGCGAGATGGTGGCTGAGATAATTTCGGGACTGGACCGGGAGTTCGACAAGATTTCAATTCCAGCTATTGTCTTCACTGAACCAGAAGTGGTTTCTGTTGGTATGCTCCCACATGAGGCAGAAGAGAGAGGTGAGTCGGTGATTATCGGAAAATTCCCCCTAGCGGCGAATGGCCGGGCGCTAACTCTCGAGGCTGAGAAGACGGGCGGCTTCGTCAGAGTAGTCGCGAGGGAGTCTGATCATGTGATATTGGGAATTCAGGCAGTTGGGAGCCATGTTGCTGAACTCCATGGCGAATTCGTTCTAGCTCTGGAGATGGGTGCCCTACTGGAGGACATCTCAGAAACGGTTCACGCACATCCGACAATGACGGAGGCTTTCCATGAGGGAGTTCTGAAGACCCTTGGCCATGCAATACATTCAGCCTGAGGTTTTGGGATGGGGGCGATAAGAGTCCTCAGAGCCGGAATGGTAGAGCACTCTGTAGTTTCCAGAGAAATGAAGAGGCTCCAGAAAGATCGCATTGAGGACCTAATTCCTGACACGCTCATCATAGTGGAACATCCCGAAGTTGTCACGATAGGTCCCAAGGCCAGAAGGGATGGCGTATCCGTGGATGGTTATCCCACATCTGAAACGGACAGAGGCGGTGGAATCACATGGCATGGACCGGGACAGTTAGTAGTTTATCCAATCATAAAGTGGGAGTTTGAAGAGCAGAGTGTTAGGGGTATTATCGGACTATTGGAAGACTGGGCTATCGCCTCATTGGAAAATTGTGGCGTAGCTTCATACAAAGATAACTCAATGCAGGGAGCCTGGGTAGACGGACACAAGATTTGTTCAATTGGTCTTTCGTTCTTACATTGGGTTAGTCGCCATGGGATGTCAATCAACATCAACACCCCGGGAACTAGGGTCGAAGACCTGGAGGGCTGTGGAATGGTCAAAGGTACTCACACTAGTCTGCATCAGCTCGGATATTTCCATGATAATGATGGCAGGCCAATAGACATTCGAAGATTTGAGGAGGCATTACTGGAGACCTGTGAGGAAATTCTGAACAGAACGCCCGAAAATCCAGAAACTTGGGTCCCGGAAGTATTGGCATGATCCCCCGAAGAAGTGATTTGTCCGGGCATTGGAGTCTGGATGAGAATACTGTCTTTCTAAATCACGGTTCATTCGGCGCTACCCCAATTGCCGTCATGGAGGAGCAGCAGAGGCTAAGGGAGCGATTGGAGAGTGACCCAGTTCTTTTCGTCGAGAGGATTAGTCGGGATCTCTGGTGGGAGTCAATTCTCGCGATCTCTGAATTCATTAATGCCGAACCTGATGGCATGACCTTTGTCACAAACGCAACTGCCGGCGTGAATACTGTACTTAGATCACTTGTTCTGAACGAGGGCGATGAAATACTAGTTCCTAATCATGCATATCAGGCATGTTGGAACGCTATTGACTACGTAACTTCTAGATCGGGAGCAAAGACGGTTGTTGTCGACATTCCATTTAGGGTGGAAAGTGAAGATGAAGTTGTGAACCTAATCCTTGACGCGGTAACCGAAAATACAGTTCTTGCACTAATTGACACGGTTACTAGTCCCACGGGACTAAGGATGCCATTCGAGAAGCTGGTAAGGGATCTCCAGCACAGGGGAGTTGACGTACTGCTAGATGCTGCGCATGGCCCCGGCATTGTGCCAATAGACGTTTCAGACCTTCGACCGGCCTACATTACAGGTAACTGTCACAAATGGATTTGCACGCCCAAGGGCTCTGCATTCCTACACATTAGGGAAGACAGGAAGAAATTCATCAAGCCCCTCAATATCAGTCATGGATTCTCAAGTGATGGATCTACTCAAGAGAAATTCAGGTTCGAGTTTGATTGGCCCGGGACCCAAGACCCGACTCCATGGCTGTGCATACCATTTGCCCTGGAATACCTAGGTGGTTTGGTTGAAGGCGGATGGCCAGAGATAATGGAGAAGAACAGAAATCTAGCAATAAGAGGTAGGGAAATCCTTTGTGAGGCCCTAGAGACAACCCCTCCCACGCCAGAGTCGATGATTTCCTCACTGGCAGCGGTAGAGTTTCCTTGGGATGGAGAAGTTACAGCCCCGGGAATGGACGGGGACCCCATTCACAATCTCCTGTACGATGAATTTGGAATTCAGGTCCCAGTTATGGCCTGGACCCATCATGGAACTAAATATATCAGAATCTCAGCTCAACTGTACAACCATGAAGACGAGTACATTTACCTTGGAGAGTCGCTGAAGAAAATTCTTGACAGATAGGAACCATTCAAATCCACCGAATGTTGCCCGTCCAATATGCCGGAAGCCGTAGTGGCGATTACTGGTGCCTCTGGGGCCAGATATGGGGTAAGGCTGGTTGAACAGCTTAGCAACGCTGGGTGGTCCGTTGATTTGATAGTTACAGGGGCTGGAGAAATTAATCTCGAACTAGAATGCAACATGAAATCATTCGACTTAGAAGGACTGGATGGGGTTTCCATACACAGCAACTCAAATCTCGCTGCTAGGCCCGCCTCGGGTTCAGCGAAGTACGATGCCTACGTCGTCTGTCCCGCTAGTGGCACCACCATAGGGAAAATTGCATCTGGGATTTCGGACAACTTGGCCACCAGAAGTGCTCTTGTTGCGATCAAGGAGCGTAGAAAACTCATCCTAGTTCCAAGAGAGACGCCTATGTCTACACCGCACCTAGAAGCGATGGCGAAGATGTCTTCCTGGGGGGTTGTTATTCTACCTGCAAATCCGGGATTCTATCACTCACCCACGACTATCGAGGATTTGGTTGACTTTGTTGTCGCTAGAATCCTTGATCAACTTGATGTCGAGCACGGTATTGGGAAAAGATGGACCGGTGAAGAAGTTCAACGGGACTAATTGACTCATTTACGATACTTTCCTAAATGGGTTCAATAGTCAAGAGGAGTCGTAATATTACGATGGGTGATATTCCAGAATGGTCCGAGTTGACCGTTTCGGAACTCAAGAAGGAGCTCAAATCTAGGGGTTTACCCGTTTCTGGCAACAAGAATGAGCTCGTCGAAAGGCTCTCTGGGCCCGGGGTACTTGAAGCGGAAATTGCTGGTGATTCTGACGGCCACAATAGTTCAGGGATGTTTGAGAAGATTCTCTACTACAATTCCCCCACAAATGTTCGAAATAGGATTAGGAGAATAAAGGAGCTTCCCGTACCGGTTCTTGCGGTTACGGCTATACTCATCATAGGGGGAACAAGTGGAGCTTTGGTCTACGGAGATGACATAATAGAGTGGGTTCAGGGTGAGCCGGATTACACCCTAATTGACTTCGATCAGAATCAAGTTAGAGGCTATGCGCAGACCCTTGTTGACCTTGGACACCCCGATTGGGAAGGAAGAATGTCTGGGACAGTGGAGGAACAGAATGCCGCTGAATCAGTAAAAAACAACTTCACCTCTTCAGGGATACCAACGACGATGGATGATTTCGAAGTCCCCATGTTCGTAATTGGCAGTGAGCCTTCACTTTCGATTTGTATTCCCGGGGACATCGGGAATCTGATAGGTGGTCCAACACCTTGCTCCTCGGCAGACGTGAATAGGGATATTACGGAGTTTACGCATAGGGAAGAGTTCGTCATTCAGGGCTACAGCGGTTCTGCCTCGATCGGGCACGTTGAAGACATGGACATTATTGATCTGGGGAATGGGAGTACGGATTCAGATTGGAGTTCTGCTGCTAGCAAAGTAGCAATGATTTGGTTGGAGGAGGGGACAGAAGGAAACACGGCACTCCTACAGCGTGCAATAGAAAATGATGTATACAGCATGATAATCATTAATGCTCGTCAGAACTGTGATGATTTGGTCAGTAACGACTGTGTACCATACTTCAAATCGGTAGATAGGAGTCAATTCGAATTCATTCCCGATAGTTTTGGATTTATCATGGTCTCGAAAAGCGTTGGAGAGACCATCACTGAAATGGTCATCAACGGCGATGGGAGGCTCGGCATGATGACAGATGTGGACAATCAGGGAATGGCCACTATTCATGTCCCATGCGGAGTCATACAAGGAGAATCTGACTCTGTCATAGTATTGGGAGCACACCATGACACTGTCTATAACGGTCCAGGCGCAGTTGACGATACGTCCGGTGTAGCGACTCTGCAGGAAATTGCGAGGCAATTTGCAATACTGGAATCCCAGATCGGGCAACCTTCTCACACACTCTACTTCTGCACATGGGGTGGTGAAGAAGAGGGCCTCTGGGGCTCCAAGGAATGGGTGGACAAATACAGAACTATGCTTGGTGAAAATCTCAGACTCTATGTTAACCTCGATATGAATCATGTCGATGCCGAAAGAAACTCGGGACTCACCATGTTCGGCAATAGTGAAGGTGATGTGGAGGCCCTCAGGGGAATACACGGTATTTTCTCCAATGCCTACCCAGAATTGGCATCGAAATACAAAGTAGAAATCAGGGACATAGAATCCAGTGACATGCCATACAACTCGGACCATGCCCCTTTCGTGTATGAAATAGATAACGTCCCCGGGGATGGGATGGATTATGGCGATGCAATCGTATGCTATGGTTCCGGCTCATACGAGTATCACACATTCCTAGACGGGATGGATAGATTCAACGAAGAGAGTTTGGTAGTTTCAGGAGTCATATTGGGCTCTCTGGTAAGATACCTGTCCTATGGCGAGGCCTAGGACTCACATTCTTTCTGGAGTTTCTATTCCTAAAAGCCCGAGTCCTAAAGAAAGCGATCTGGCAGTCATGTCGCATAGTGCCAAACGACTCGACTTCACTGCATCGTCGCCATCTAGAACGTGACATACCTCATAGAAAGAAGCGAAGGATGATGATACTGAATGCAGATGTGTACACAACCTGTGGGGGTACAATCCTTCGATTGAATAATCCACTGCCTGAGAGAAACCAAGCAACTCCCTAGCTAACGCCCTTTCCTCTGGTGTCGCAAGTATTATCCGAGAGTCAGTTAGAGAATTCCTGGATACTCCCGAACGGGAGAAAATACTGCATATTCTTGCATGTGAATACTGTAGATAAGGTGCCGTATTCCCCTCAAATGATAGCATCCTGTCCCAGTCAAAGACGTAATCCTTAGTCCTATCAGAAGAAAGGTCCGAGTACTTCACAGCCCCTATTCCTATCATCTTGGCGACTTCCTCCCTTTCGCTTCCTGTGAGTTCGGGATTCTTCTCGGAGATTGAAGAGTCCGCCCTAACTATTGCCTCCCTGAGAAGATCTACTAGTTTCACATTCTGACCCTTCCTGCTCTTCAGCATCTGCCCGTCCGAATCTAAAACTGAACCGAAGTTTACGTGTATTGCCCTATTACTCTGATCGATGAAGCCAGCATTACTGGCAACTTCAAAGACCATTTCGAAATGCTGTTTTTGTGGTGTTCCAACCACATATAGCAAGTCATCGCAACCTAGCCTCTCCACTCTGTCGATTATGCAGGCAAGATCGGATGTGGAGTAGTTGTATCCTCCATCTGCCTTTCTAATCATAACTGGGAAAGGATCTCCCTCGCGGTTCACCCACTTCCCTCCAAGAAATACCACCTCTGCTCCGTCGCTATTCTCCAGCATTCCACATTCCGAGAGCCTGGCAACGACATTCGGCAATATGTGCCTATATGCGGACTCTCCCATCAGATCATCATCAGTCAGAAGAACCCCCAGCATTGAGTATACCTCGTTGAAGTACCTAGTTGATATATCCACGAGAATCTGCCATAGTCGGAGGGTCTCGTTATCTTCACTTTGTAATTTTACGACTCTGGATCTTGATCTCTCGGCGAAGTCTTGGTCCTCATCGAATTTATGTCTGGCCTGCTTGTAGAATTGATCGAAATCAGAGATTCCCTTCTCACCTGCTACTTCGCTCTCGCCCAAATCGAGAAGGTGCTCAATTAGCATTCCGAATGGAGTCCCCCAATCACCAACATGATTCTCCTTGATCACCCTATGTCCTTTGAATTCCAACATCCTAACTATGGCATCTCCGATTACTGTCGACCTGAGGTGTCCGACATGCATTTCTTTTGCTACATTTGGAGCAGAATAGTCGACAGCAATGGTTCTGGAATCCTCTAATGAGATGCCCATCCTAGGATCTCTAATCAGGGCCTCTACTTTGGATGAGAGCCATGTGTCAGTGGCTAAGAGATTTACGAACCCATTGAGAGAAGATACGGTAGCAATTCCTTCTAGAGAGTCGGAAACAGCGGAAGCGATATTGTCCGCTATTTCTGAAGGGCTCTTCTTCATTATTGGAGCGAGGGAATGACAAGGCATGGCCACATCTGCCATCCCTCCGCCGACTGTTGAAGGTTTGACAAGTTCCTCCCAAGATCCTTCCTCAATTCCCATAGAATGGATCGGACTGGCCATTCTGGGGATTGCTTCACTCACCAGGTCTCTCATTTATCCACCTCAAGAAATTGGATATCGCAGCAAAGCGGCTATTCCACCGAAGGCCTCGTACAGGGTTGCTCCCTCTTCTGTATCCATAGAAATCAATGTCACGGATGCTGATGTGTGTCCAGCGATTTGGGACAATTCATCAATTAAATCCATTGACTTCTCCTCGTCTTCCCTCACATCCTCTGATGAACAGGATTTGCAAGCAGAAGTTTCGGAACGCCTGTTTTGAGTGGATACCCATTCATTGCCACAACTCCTACAACGCCAAGCGACCCTTCTCTTAGATACGTTCTCAGATAGTAGTAGTCTGGCCACAGCCCCCTGTTCCAACGCGTTTCTAATCATAACTTCACCATATGTCGCCTTGGGATGGGCCTGCATAACCTCTCTGAGGAATGTGTCTACGAGTTTCCTTTCCGCGTCTAATTCAATCTGATCCATTAGGCCTCCAGCACGCTGAATAAGCTCCCTTAGACCACTCTCATTGGAGTATCCGACGTCGAAGAATGGTTCCCTGATTAGTTTCTTTATCTCATGGTGAAAGTAGTCGTTCTTTACAACGTAGTCCTTGGTCGCACCCGGGCCCCCGATAATGATGCCCTGCAAGTCTTCAATCATTGGGAGCCAATAGGCGCAGGCCCTCTCTGCGGATTTCTTGAAGAATTTATCAGCGGCTTCCTCGATTAGCCTCTCGAATCTCTGAGCTGATTGACCTCCCCTGCCGTGTTTTGAAGGGACTAATGAGGTTACGTGTTCCTGACAATGAAGTCTCTTACCGCTGGCGAGGCCGTAGGCCGACTCTGAACGATCTATTACGAATAGCCCATATGCCGTCCTATCTATCAGCATCTCCTCAAGCTGGCTAATCTCGAACGTAGACCCGCACCTATACCTGTATGATCCAAACGGCTCCGGAGGGTCATCTACGATCACGCTCACCAGCCTCGTCTTGTTATTTCCGACAATGACATGCCCCACAAATAGCGCCAGCCCCCTCTCCCCGGGAGTCTTGTACTTGTTCAGGGATGCAATTGCAGACTCAATGGCGTCAGAGACATGCTTCCTGGTTGATTTTGATTTGATGTTTGCAGCCTGCCCTGCTTCATTGGCTAATTGGTGCCGGACGTCATGAATCATTCTATCGGGAGGTATGACTACCGAAACTAACTCCGTACCCATGCCCTTCATTGTAGACAAGTTTTCTACCGCCTTCTTCAGGCGAAGCCTGCGCTGCTGAAGCTCGAGCTCGTCAGACATACCATTCCTCCTGCAGAAGGCCGGAGGGGCAGCATTTCAACCCTTAGACGGCGGTCGGGCATAGGCATTGAAAGGGGGCGTCCCAGCCCATTAGTCGATGGCGACAGTTATTGCAGCCGTAGGAGGCAGTCTCCTGAGGCCAGAAATAGATGAGCGTCACGCGTGGCTAGAGGGACTTGTTTCAGTCATCAGAGACAGGGTTTCAATGAATGACAGGATTGGCCTTGTAGTGGGCGGAGGTGCCCCAGCAAGGGAAGGCATAGAGCTCGCCCGTCCGCTAATTGATAATGAGTCGCACCTTGACAAAATTGGAATTGCTGCTACTAGGATGAATGCAACTATACTCAGGGAGGCACTTTCTGATGCCGGGGTTTCTGTTTCCGGCACCATCCCCACCAGAGTTGATGAGGCCGTACTGCTACTAGAAGAAAGGCCGGTAGTAGTGATGGGCGGCACGACTCCCGGGCATACCACGGATGCTGTGGCTATTCGATTTGCAATAGCGAGTGGCGCTGAAAAATGCATCATTGCAACCAATGTTTCCAAGGTATTCGGAGAAGATCCCAGAAGTAATCCCGATGCTGAGCCCCATGACAATCTTACTCACGCGCAACTCCAGGAGATTGTCGGACCTGCAGAGCACTCAAGAGCGGGCCCATCACAGGTTGTTGACCCAGTTGGAGTCTCTGAAGCAAAGGAGGCTGGTTTAGTCCTGAACATTCTGGATGGGAGAGATGTGGGATTAATCCGTGCGGCGATCGTTGGAGAAGAGTTCGAAGGCACATTAGTGAAGGGGGATTGATTTCTTGAGTCGTGCGGACAAGATTGCAAAGGCGGCCAGAAGAACCGCGCAAGAGGCAAGAGATGCTGCTTCCAAGAGGCGTCAGGAAGAAAGGAAGAAGCGGGCCAATAAATCCCTCTCAGTAGATGCGCATCGCCATTGTGTAGTGTGCTGGTCACCAATTCCACTTGATAGGGATCCAGCGGTTTGCACCGAGTCTGGATGCATTGAGAAGAATGAGAAAAGGGAAGCTGCGAGAAAGCGCTTGACACTAATGATGTACCTGTTCCCAGGAATTGCTGTACTATTGTTGATATTGCAATTGGCCGGAGGGGTCGGCTAGTTATCGCCGGAGTGATATTATGAATATGGTCCGCATTCTTTCTACCCTCCCCTTTGCAGTCGGTTCTGTTTGCTTCATATTAGTACTAGGGAGTCTGTTGGGAATTGGCCTAGAAGAAAGCCGGACAAACGTTCCGATAGTGCCTTGCACCGATGACTCGGTTGGGTGCTTGGTTGGGATGACCTCGGACGATATGTCAGTTCCAATGGCATTCATGCTTCTTGACATCCGACTAACAGTGGAGTGGGACGAGCCGGATAGGAGCTGGATTGGCGTAATTGATAGTCCCCCGCCTGAAGGATGCGAACCGGATTCCAACGGACTGACCTCTTGCACTTCTGATGATTTCGTATTTGTCGAAGGCGGGCCCAACTCGGAAGGCGGGGCTTTTGAATTCACATTGGAACCGGGCGATTACAGATTTGTTACTGCAGGAAAGGATGGTTCCACCCTTGATGAGCAGATTGTCACCATAGAAACTGAAGCGCACCTTTCATCTTTTGTTGAGGTTGTACTTGGCGGAATTGGCGTAATACTATTGGCAGGGGCGGGCGAGATGGCTTTTCCCATCAGAAGCCTCTGGGAAAAATTCAGGGACTCGTGATTTAGTATCAGTTTCCTTGAAGAACCGAATCCTAGTGGGATGCGCATGGCCGAAGTCAGATGCCCGAACTGCGGATCTAAGATGGATGTCGGTGGCCTGCCCGTTTCCATAGGTGGATTCAATCTCTTTTGCACGGTTTGCGGACATAACTGGCACACGGATTAGCTATTCCCAGCCATCTTCTCTAGGCCAATTTTCTGGCAGGGTTAGAGGGTCAACAACTTCGTCTGCTGCAATCATATCCACTAGGACAGTACGCAATTCCTCAACTCCCTCATTACTCTCTGCACTGACCATTAGGCTAGCCCCCTCGGGAGTTGATTCGTGGAGGTCTGACTTGCTATGAACTACAAGAATAGGCCTCTCAGAAATAAGTCCCCTAACCTCTTCCAGTAGGTGCAACTGTTCGGAAATGGGGGTTGTCGAACCATCCGTGGAGTCGATTAAGAACAATAACACGTCCCCTACATTCTCCAGAGCTGCAATTGCTTGCATTTCGATGTTGTTTCTCTCAGACATCGGACGATCCAATAGGCCGGGCGTGTCGACCATCTGATATTTCCTCCTCCTATGGGTGAAATGCCCCAAGTGCAACTGCTTGGTCGTGAATGGGTATGCGGCGACCTCTGGTTCGCCACTCGATAATGCTGTAATTAGGGCTGATTTACCGACATTTGGAGAACCTGCAACTACAATGCATGGCTCAGCTGGATCTATTGAAGGGAGTTTTCTGAGAGTATCTCGTGCGGCCCCAAGCCACTCGACTTCGGGAGACACCTGATCCATGATAGAGGAAAATCTCCCATATGCTGACCTTCGTGCCTGATGAAAACCATCAATGTCCCTGAGCCTCAGAATCTTCCTCTGTGTGTCAGCAGCGATTGACCTGACCATTTCTGCAGCCCACTGAATGGTCCCCAAGCACCTCCTGTACTCATCGTTGCCGACAGCCGCATCGACTAATGCCTGGTCAAAGGGAGATAGGGCATTGAGGCTAGGCCACAATTCTACGTAAGCAATCAATGTTGAGTCAATCACTGAAGCAGCGGATTGGACCATTTTATTCATCTGCTTTCGAACCCTGTGGTACTTGTCTGGATCCTCTACTGTGTCGGGTTGTTTGCTAGCGCGCCTGAATGCCTTATCCAGTATCTCATCGGTCCTCAAGACCGTTGGAATTCTGCGCCACTCTACCGATGCCATGGTGTCCTCGGCCGCTCCGCGGGAACCATCACTCTTCAAGACATCAGTTCACAATTTTTTGCAGATTTCCGAGCACACCCCTTTTCTATGACGTGCCCTACGGAGAGACATGCCAGACATAGAAGGGACAGACATGGTGAGCAGTCTACCAGATTGGGCTCGAAGGATTCACGAAGCGCATGGATCTCCCTCATTGGATAATTTACAGGATGTTTTCCATGGTCCACTTTCTGAAAGGAGGGCCGGACTTCGAAAGGATGACCTCCTGGAAATAATGATTGATTCAAGGGCCCTTCCCAGCGATACTGACAATATAGTAAATGGAATGCTACTTGGAACCACCAGGAATGCTGTCGAGATAATGGACTCAGAAGGAGTATTCAGGTCCATTGCAAGAGACGTCATCGTAGAGGTTCGTTTACTTGCCCACATGCGACTGCCATACCTGGAAGACAAGGAAATGATGAAATTTGAGAAGGAAGACATGCGTCTGCGTTCTATAATGCAGGAAAAGGCCGAGCAAATGGCCGATGGAAGTCGTGAGAATAACTTGTGGGGATGAATATGGAAGGCCTCGCCGACAAGAGATGCTTGGCTTGCGAGGGCGGGCAGCCATCCCTTACAGAAGACCGAATTTCCGAACTATTGCCTGGACTTAGTCAGGAATGGGGGATTATAGAAAACCACCATTTGCAGAGGGAGTGGAGTTTTCCTGACTTTGTCTCCGCCCTGGAATTCGTCAATGTGGCTGGAGGGATTTGTGAGGACGAGGGGCATCATGCTGACTTTGAAGTAGGCTGGGGAAGGGTGAATGCAACAATCTGGACTCACAAAATCGACGGTCTGACTGAGTCTGATTTCTTTCTGGCTGCAAAGTTCGATAGAATTGGGTGAAATGATGAGGAAGGTCATCTATCCGAGAACGGGAGGGGTCTCTTCGATTGAGATTGTAGAGTGTCCCGAACCAGAGATGAAGGAAGGGGAAGTTAGAGTTAGGATTCACCGGGCCGGGATCAATTTTGCAGACCTCATGATGCGTCAGGGACTATACGGGTCCAATCCCGATTACCCATTCACTCCCGGGTACGAGGCATCTGGCGAGGTCATGGAAGTCGGCGAGGGGGTTAAGTCATACTCTCCGGGTGACCGTGTTCTCGCAATGACTGGTTTTGGGGGCTATTCCGAACAAGTGGTTCTGAATTCCAAACGGGTGATAAAACTCCCTGACTCAATTTCCTTTGAACAGGCCGCTTCAATCCCCGTTACATACGGAACTGCATTCCACATGCTAGTTCACCTTGGTGGAATTTCCAAGGGCGATTCTGTTCTGGTTCACCATGCAGCTGGAGGAGTTGGGACGGCAGTTGCCCAGATATGCAAGGCATACGGGGCATCCCTAGTCATTGGGACAGCTTCTAGTTCGAAGAAAGAATTTGTTGAGTCACTGGGAGTCACATTTGTTGACAGGGACTCGGAAGACTTCGTTAGAGTCTGTAAAGAAATGACTGATGGGAAGGGAGTTCACCACGCTTTAGATCCAGTTGGAGGCAACAACCTGATGAGATCTTACAAGGCTCTACGAAGAGGGGGTAAGTTGTATTTCTTCGGTGCATCTAACGCTGTTAAGGGAGACAAGAGGTCGATATTTTCTGCTTTGAGGATGTGGAGGACAACACCAAGTTTCGACCCATTAAAGATGATGAGCAGCAACAAGGCGGTTTTCGGGGTCCATATGGGGCTCCTGGATGATGAGTCTATTTTCAAGGGCCATCTATCGACACTTTCCGAAATGTTAGTGAAGGGGGAAATTGACCCCATTATTGACTCAGTGTGGAGATTCGAAGACGTCGCGAAGGCCCAGATGCACATGCATGACCGTAAGAATCGCGGAAAGATCCTCCTTGACTTCTCTCCCGAGTGATCAGGAGTCAGCCCTTACATTACCATTGAACGACATCTCATGGTTTGGAGTCTCCTCTCCACTCCATGCAGCCACTACTTTCACACCTACCTCCCCGTAAGCTTCTGAATTTAATACGGAGTCCAGAGTCTCCTGATCAGGCCAATAAGAAACTGCTATTATCCTCTCAGAGTCTTCTGCCAGGGTTGTTCTCTCGCACCCCCTGGACATGGCTAAATCTAGGAAGTTTCTCCATGCATTCACTTTTTCTTCGGTCATTTCGTCGTCGTTTTCTTTCAAAACGGACCACACCCTCATTATCATGCCTCCCGAAGAGAGGGGGCGCGTATTACATTTCCCGGATGGCGATTACAGCCTAACTGGCCTAGTGGCACCACAGGCCTGACATTTCAGCAAGGTCGTCCTATCCTCTTTGATGAATCTCGTATCTGGTGCTTTACACTGATTACATAGGATGTATGTCTTGACATAGCTGACCAGTTTCTCCTTAATCCTCTTTGGAGGAACTCGGCCCTTGAGCATGATTCGAGACTGCTCCCTCGTCCCAGATGTCCCCAATTCGTTCAATAGGTACTGATAGACGTGATTTGAGTCCCTGTCCATGGCATCCACTACATCGGAGAAGTTTCGAAGAATTGTCTGGCTACCCTCGATCATGATGTCAGGCTCGGGCATTGTCCACCTTGACCTCTGGCTTAGTCCCTCAGGAATTCTTTCCCGTGCGCGGTCCAGCAATTCCTCGTAATCGAATCCTGCCATCGAGCGGGCGAGTCTAGGGTCCCTTTTCACCCCACCGGAAAGCTCCGGCCTCGGACAAGGTCAAAGTGGGGTCACCCATTGGGCCGTACATGAGTCCCCCATTGGAGGTCAAGGTAGCTAGGACGGAGCAAGGGGCCAGGCTTCCCACCATGGGTAGCGAACACGCTGCAGGTTGGGACCTCTATGCCCTTGAAGACTCAGAAGTTCCCTTCAGAAAGAGTGTGAAGTTGCGGACTGGACTGAAGGTAGCGATTCCAGTTGGATACGAAGGCCAGGTGAGGGCGAGATCCTCTCTTGGGTCAAAGGGGCTCATACTCCCCCACAGCATTGGGACCATTGATGCAGACTATCGAGGGGAGTTGTTCGTTTTGATGACATGGATAGGAGAAGGCGACTCTTACACCGTAAAGGCAGGGGAGAGGATAGCCCAACTTCTAATATCCCCAATTCCCGAGATTACGTTCCGTGAAGTTGGAGAGGATGGCCTCGGTGAAACAGAGAGGGGTGAGGGAGGATTCGGCAGTACCGGTCGTTTCTGAACATACATTAACCAATGTTTCCCCATATTCTATTCTCAATAGGTTCATAGCAATCTTTGTTCGGGAAAGGGCGATGGCAGGCAGTGTCGACGAATTAAGGACCGAAGTCGAGCGATATCGCTCGGATGGACTCAACACGCAGCAGATAGCTGATGAGATGTCCCTGTCGCAGACCACCATCAAATGGCTCTCATCGGGAGGAGTTGGTTCGGAAGACCGTCCTGAAGACATCAGAGTAGGGTGGAGATCGATAGCTGTGAAGGCTGGAAGAATTGAGGCGATATCATATGTTTTCTGTGACATTATTGAAGAGGAAATTGGCGAAGATGTTGACACGGTGGTTGGAATTAGCATCAATGGAATCGCATTTGCACAGGCCGTAGGTGGACAATTGGACTTGGACCTCGCAGTAAGTCGCAGTATCAGTGACGACGGAGGGGGGCACATCTCAGAGGTATTCGCGGAAGTTGAAGGGAAGAAGTGTGTAGTTGTAGATGACGTCCTCTCAGGAGGAACTACAATGACCAAGACCGTGAATAATCTACGAGCAGCAGGAGCGGATGTTAAGCTCTGCTTGGTCCTTGCAAACAAGTCCCAGAGGAATGATATTGAGGGTGTTCCACTAAGAGGACTTGTCAGAGTAGTGACGGTCTGAGGAAGAGGGATGCACTGGGCGGACTACAAGGCGCAGAGTCTCGCCGAGAGAGGCGGGCCACAAGTAGTAGTTTCGGGAATTACCCCCTCCGGGGAATTCCACATAGGGCACCTCAGAGAAATTCTTACTGCAGAGATGATTCATAGAGCGTGCCTAGACTCGGGATTGGATTCTAGGTACGTTTTCATTGTTGACTCCATGGATCCACTTCGTAGAGTCTATGAATTCCTATCTCCCGAATATGAGTCCTACATAGGCGTCCCATTGGCCAATATCCCTGCACCTGATGAAAACGGTAACCCGGACTTTGAAGGAGGCAGCTATGCGGACTTCTTCCTCGGACCCTTTCTAGCTGCACTGAGTCAGATTGGAGTGGAGCCGGAAGTAGTTATGAATCACGAAACCTATGAAAATGGCGAATTCGCTGAGATGATTGACTCCGCGATCAACAGCAGAGAAGAAATTCATCGGATTATTGAGACAGTCTCTGGCAGGGAACTACCAGATGACTGGTTTCCCTACAACCCCATTGGCTCCAATGGAAGCATGGATGGAGTGAAGGTAACTGGTTATGAGAAGCCATACGTACATTGGATTGACAATGATGGCATCGAAGGAAAGTCGGACATCAGATTAGCAGAAGGAAAGATGCCATGGAGGATTGACTGGGCTGCAAGGTGGGCAATACATGGAGTGACGTGCGAACCGGCAGGAAAGGATCACGGTGCTGCAGGAGGAAGTTACGACACGGGAATTCCAATTTGCAGGATACTGGGAGGAAGGCCACCCGAAAAAATGGTTTACGAATGGATTCAACTGAAAGGCATGGGTCCGATGTCAAGTTCATCTGGAGTAACAATAGGGCCAATGGAGGCACTTTCTCTTGTTCCCCCTGAGATACTGAGATATGTGATAGCGAGAAGCAAGATAAATCGGCATATCGAGTTCGATACTGGATCTTCATTATTCGAGATGGCTGACGAATACGAAAGATTCCAAACTTCAGAGGAGGGAGGTGGAGAGCTCAGCAAACGCCAGAGGATCGCTCGTGATACACAGGTGGGTGCCATGAGGCTCAGTCAGGTAGTGAGGGGTTCCGATCCTTCTGATTCTATTGCTGGAGTATCTTTCAGGCATCTCTCAATGTTGGCTCAAATTAAATCGAATGATGATAGTGTTTGGTCGTCCCTCAGGAGGAGCGGGCATCTCGTTGGCGAGCCCAGCGCATCACTGACTGGCAGATTGAAAAGAATGCGAAACTGGGTGGATGGAGAGCATTTTCCCGATGGTGCGAAGATTACAATTAGGAAAGAAATCAGTGATGAGATTCATTCCAGCATTAGTAAAGAAGAGGCTTCATTCATCGCTTTGCT
>PBSO01000007.1 GCA_002726275.1 Methanobacteriota archaeon
AGAATTCACGCTCGGACTCTCATTCTGCTGGATAGGAGCGATTCTCCTGGGTGTTGGTTTTCACCTAAGGGATCGAACTTATGCACCATATAGCTCAGCTGTGGGATGGTCCCTCCTGGGACTCTTCTTTTACTTGCAGTCATCTCATTTCGTAGAGATTTCTGACCCGATTTTAGTGGCCATGACGGCAGGTGCCCTGCCGGCAGGAATAGCATTGGGAGTTTGGGAGGTTCGTAACTGGGAAACAGCTCCAGAGTCACTTGTCTGGCTCAGGGGGGCCGTTGTTTGGTCGGTGATACCTTACTATACAGTATACAGCATTCCTGTTTTGAACATGGCATTTGTCAGTTTCACTGCCCATAGTACAGAGTGGCTTCTGGAATTTACAGGCCTAGGGTCATATGATGTAGGCCTGATGAGAGTAGACTTGCCGGAGGGCGAGATGCTTGCATCCCAATGGGAAGGTAGCAAATGGCTCCTGACTGAGCCACTGGGCGAAAACGGCTTCTTCGTCCCACTCAATCACTCTGATGGCACTCCAGTGAGTGTAAGTTTCATTCTCGCATGCTCTGGCCTACAATCAATGATAATCTTCGTCGGTGCAATTTTCGCCCTTGGTTCAGTACCCTGGAAGCGTCGAGCTAGGGCCTTGCTTATCGTACTACCAACAATTCACGTTCTAAACGTATTCAGGAATGCGGGCATAGTTTGGCTTAGCGACACGTATGTGGGCTGGAGTTTATTGGGAATAGAGATGTTTGACTTCACTCATAGCTACGCTGCAAAGTTCGCAAGCCTGTTTGCGATGTTCCTGATGGCAATAGCGCTATTCGACCTTCTCCCGGAGCTGCATAGGCACATTCTCAGAATTCTGAGACCAATAATGGACATCATGGGTGGAAATGGAAAGGAGAGTTCATCTTGACCTCAATTTCTCATAGAGATCGCCAGTCAGTGGCATCTGGTGCTCCCATGCGAACTCCTTCATCACCCTGAGTGCTTCCTTTTCTAGCTCGGAGTCGCCTACGAAATCAGTTACGTCGATCGTGCCATTCCTTGTGTTGGCCTTGAAAGCGGCGATGGGTTCCTCCTTGTGGAACACAAGGTAAGCCGAGCCAAAACCGAATTTCTCCCTGAGTGTCCCTCCAAAGTAGTGGATTAGTGAGTCGGAAGGAGGTATGACAAGGTCCCTAGTTCGGGAAATTCCCTCTACCTCGAGGAGGTCCTTGCGACCCCATGAGATATCGTGCTGGTCGTCGACCAAGAATCCCTTGATCAAGGTACCATCCTCTTCAAACTCGTGCAGAACATCGCTAATCTCCTCGGGGGCGAACGGGGTTCCAGCAAGCCTCTCAAACTGCTTCATGGTGATTACAGGGTACTCCTCAACCATGTCCCTGAGGTAGTCACTCTTTACTTTCCAAAGATCCTGTCCCTCCATGGGCTTCACGGTCTTGAAGCCGCCACGGTAATCTTGCACGAGGTGCCCACTTCTGACGAGGGGGGAAATCAGTTTTCTGAACTCACCCCTTTTCATGGCTAGCCTTTCCATGAAAACCGAGGGGTCGTTGTGATTGCTGAAGAATTCTAGAATTCCCAGCTCATCCTCTTCGGGTTGCATGTTCCTGATAGTTAGCAATCTCTGGAAATGTGGCAACCTGGCCCAAACTTGGTGGCCTCTGAGATTGGTCCCCTGGTGTAATTGCTCGGTAGCGGCCATAGATTGGAGGTCGACTCTGAACATCTCGCACCTCCCCCGTAATGCGAAGTCGTCTCTGAGCTCGTTGATTTCTTTCAGTGCGTATGTCTCATTTTCCCACCTACTGGACTGGTGCACATTGTGCCTATGGAATAGTCTCCTGTTGATCTCCTGACGGGGGCGTGGTTCGACGACTCCCCCTCTGATGTATCTCTCCTCGTCACCCATGGATGAGAATCCCAATTCAGAAAGTATCGATTGTATATTCTCGTCGCAATCATGCACAGGTACACCATTGAATGCATGGATTACAGAAACGTCGACTAGCCTATCCCTGTAATTGTCTAGTAGGTCGCTGAAAGCAGTCTTGAACTCGTCCAGATAGGAGTGGGGTATGTTGATGTCCTTGATTTCGAGATAATCATTGACGACGAACATCAGGATCCTGCCTATTGGATCTACACCCTTGAATACGGGATGGTACCATCCCTGTTTGAGTATCATCCGAACCTCTTGGATAAATCTGCTGCAGAAAGGGTCGGACTGAGAGAGAATCCTCATCTTCCTATCCTCGGGCATTGGGGATAGCAGCCTCTCCGCATCCTCGTGTGATGCATAGTAGTCAGTGGGATCCGGTTGCAAGGCTACAACACGACAGATGCTTCCATCCGATTCCAGATCCCTCAGAACCTCGGCCAATTCCTCAACGGGCCTGCTGACGAAGAACCTTAGAGTGTGTAGCCTGACAGGCCCAATTTTCCTTATGAGAGTGGAAAGTGCCTGTGGGAATGGCATGGCCTCGATGACGCCGTGTACTCTCCTGAAGATTGCAACGGACCTCCTCCTATTTGGCATATCCAAGAATTGCTTGGCCACAACTAACTGCCTCTCCAAGTTTGCTAGGGCCCTCTTGAGGCTCTTCTGGATGTGCTGATTCTCTTTACCCCGGGGGTATTGTGAGAACAGTTCTGTCCTAGTTATGCCTTCATCTGGAATCTTATCCAAGAGTTCGTTCTCAAGGGCGCCTAGCCAGGGCTCTGTCCTGAGGCCCTGTAGCATTGGGAGCTGGTCCCCAGTCGTGTAGCCGACCCTGTTGTGAAGTAGCCTGCCGTTGAAAACATCGGGATCGTGCTTGATGTCCTTCCAGTCTCTAAACCTATAGTTCTCGACCCTGTGAAGTAACTCATCTCTTCTCTGAATGAGTGCGAGGGAGCGTATCGCTTCTGAAGGCTCGCTGAATCTTGTGAAGGACTTCTGCAACAGGAGTGTTTGCAGGGTCCTATAGTCAACGACATCGACACTACCCCCTGTGATCCTATATTCATCGACCCTGAGGATAAATTCGCCTTCATCCGTTTGTGTGAAGAACCCTATCGACACAAGATTTCTCATCTCCAGTTCCTGTAAGACCGATTCCACTTGCGCAAGGGGGAATGGAAGTCTGTCACTCAATGATTCAAGGGTCTGGGGCCCCTCTGATCCTAGCATGTCTAGGAGCTTTAGTCTCAGGCAATCTAGGGGGTCGGAAAGGTTAGATTGATTCCATGACTTTGGTTCCGATCCAGTAAAGCCCTCTGCAATTTCATAGGTCATTCCACCTGTGTATAGTGACCTTAGATCGTCCATCTCGGATGCCCCGGCAACAGCGAGGCAGCCTAGGGTCCCGTGAACACTGGCCATCCTCATTGAGAACCACTTGTCGTCAATCTGGTCGTGATTAGTATTCCTGACCTTGGTTATTAGGCCCCTCTCTGCCAATTCATGGACCCATGACCGGATTATTGGAACCTCAATTTCGCTGAGTTTACTGTTGTAAAGTGGGTTGGTCAATTCCCTCTCTAGCCCTCCACCCATGTCCATGAGTCTGAGTAAGCTAATCGCATCGTTTGGTTTGGCTACCTTTGATTGGTAGTATTCTGCAATCTTCTCTCTATCCAGGTCGGTTGCAAGGGATCGTGCCCCCAATAGCCTCCTGAGTATCTCCGGGTCGACGTCCTTGATCAGATAAGCGCGGGTTCTGAGGCTTAGGAGGTCCTCGAAGGCCGACATGAAGAGCGTCATACCAAGTGGAGATGGCATCTTGACTCTTCGATGGACGATTCTAACGTCCTCGCTATCCATCCTGGAAATGAAGTTCCTCAGTTGTTTCATGTCCAAGTCGCCATTGAGTATCTCATTCATCGCCTCGCGGATTATCACTGATTCTTCCATCTGTCTATGTTTGGTCATTATTGCCTCGGCCTTCTGCTGGAATTGCTTCGGGCTGACTTCCTCAGAGCCTATCCTACGTGTATTCAGCATGCTCCTGGATGAAACTTCCCTGAACCTCTTGGCGAATAGCTGGGAGTCCATCATGTACCTCTGCAATACTTCTTCACTAGTGTCGTTTCTGAAAACTTCTGGAATTTTTGATATCTCTACTTCATGGCTTAGTTTTGCCATGAATCCGTTTTCATCGAAGGACAATTCGTGAACTATGACGTTATCTTGTGTGGCAATTCCCGCGAAGAGGTAGCCGAGAGCCAAGTTGAATGCCCTCCCTCTGCATGTGGTGACTACGTATGTTGGGAGTGGGGCCTCTACTTGCTCGACCAGGATTCTATCATTGGAGGGGACTTGGAAGGTGGTGGCAGAATGCTCGTCCAGAAACTGCTTCAACGCTAGGGCGACTGGCCTGTTTAGTCCTAGGGCATTGGTAAGAAGAGGTTCAGAGTCCTCGCCCATCCTGATGCCTATCGAAACGTGGCCGAGTAATTTCAGAACTGCTTGGCTTAATTCGTGGGTTCTACTGTTTGCCTCTCCTGTCCACGACGGGATTGTAGGGCGGTATCCAGTAGCTGGGGTAACATTGACTCTAGTGCCCCTAATGCTTGCAACCCTGTATGTTGATCCTCCCAGTAGGAAGACATCGCCATTCCTGAGGCTAGAAACGAATGAGGATGACAGTTGGCCGACTAGTGTTCCGTCTCCAGTAAATACGAGATAGTTGTTGTCCGGTGCTATTGTGCCTATGTTTGTGTAGTATATCATCTGGGCGAAGCCCCTCTTGCCGAACCTGTCCTCTTCCCAGTCTAGCCAGAGTCTTCGCTCTTCGTCGAGCATGTCCAGAACCTCGATGTAGTCACCCTTGGGAAGCTCACGATATGGCCATGAAGATGTAACCAGTTCGTATGCGTCGTCTATGTCCCATTCCTTGATGATAGTGAGCCCGATTAGGAACTGGGCTAGGACATCGAGGCTGTTCTCGGGGAATTTCAGTAGGTCCATCTCGCCCTCCAGTATTGCTGTCTGCAGGGCTACGAGTTCCAGGAGGTCATGTGAGGAGGTCGGAAGGAACCTAGCTCGGGGCAATCCACCAACTTGGTGCCCGGCCCTTCCAATCCTCTGTAAGGCGGTCGCAATTGATCCGGGTGATCCAACTTGAATGACGAGGTCAACAGAACCTATGTCTATGCCCATTTCTAGGCTAGACGATGATACGACACATCTCAGTAGTCCATTCTTGAGCTGTCTCTCGACATCGAGTCTGATTGCCTTATCCATTGAACCATGATGCCCCTCTACCCCCTCTAATCCGGCAATCTTCAGTCTCTGTACGAATGTCTCGGTCATGTTCCTAGTATTCACGAAAACAAGAGTTGTAGTATGGGCCTCCACTAATTCCTTGATTCTGTCGATATTGTGATCCAGAATTTCTTTCACGGGGGTTGAGCTGAATCTGGGGGTCGGGAGGATGATGTCCAAATCCAGTTCTCTGTCTCCTGAAATTTTCGCTATCGCAACCTTCTGTTTTTCCTCTTCTCTTTCTCTTGAGTCGCTGGCAACTAGGAACTCGGCAACTGCATCCAGTGGCTCCATAGTTGCACTAATGCCAATCCTCTGAACCTCGGAAGAAACGACAGAGTCCATCAAGGCCATGCTCAAAGATAGGTGAGTACCCCTCTTTGTTGGAACCAATGAGTGCATCTCATCGATAATTAGCCACTTCATTTCATTCAGTATTGGTCTGAATCTCTTAGAGGCCAGGCCAAGCCCGAGTGATTCGGGGGTTGTTATTAGGATATGAGGGGGTTTTCGAAGCATCTTCTCCCTCTCATTCTGAGGGGTGTCTCCAGTTCTCAGTCCGACTTTGATTTCCTTTGCCCTACTGGGCAGATAACGCTCCTTAATTTCCTCCAGTGGGCCTATCAGATTCTTCTGAATATCATTCGCTAGTGCCTTGATTGGGGAGATGTAGACGCATTGTACCGAGTCTGATAGTGATCCATCTAGTGACTTCCGGACAAGATCATCTATTATTGTCAAGAATGCCGTGAGTGTTTTTCCGGATCCAGTGGGGGAACAAAGCAGCAAATGTTCCCCTTTCAGAATTCTGGGGATTGCTACCTTCTGGGGCTCAGTGAAGTCCGGAAACTTATCCGTGAACCAGTTCCTAACCGGCTGACTGAGGTTTTCCAGAAGTTCCTCGGTCTCCATCCGGTCTTCTACGTACTCTATTATTGGCATTTTTTCGTGCACCTATCGGTCCGCGGGCCTCGTGTACGTACATCAATGTTATCTAATGATGAAAACGGGAATGTGCCCTACGGAAGATTGTCAATACATGCAGTATGCCCTTCCAATGGAAAGATGCAAGGATGGCTTGAAATCTAGGTGGGCGAGTCGAAGACTCGAATATGACAGAACAGGGCCGGTTGGATCGTCTGACATCCATGATGAGGAGGAGGGGTATTGTACTCCCTTCATTCGAGATTTATGGAGGGGTCTCAGGCCTGATTGATTATGGCCCAGTTGGAGCTAGAATAAAGAGGAGGGTGGTTGAATCTTGGGTGGATCACTGGACCAGTCAAGGCGATGTGGTTGAGATCGACTCACCCTCTATCACCCCGAAGGAGGTTCTTGTCGCCAGTGGCCACGTCGGCGAATTCAACGACCATATGTCTGAGTGCCAATCCTGCGAGGGAATTTTCAGAAGTGATCACCTAATTGACGAGATGCATCCAAATCCCGATTCCCTGCCCGGAGTTGAGATTGATGAGGTCATATCACGAAATGGCGTTAGCTGTCCAAATTGCGGAGAGGCTGACTGGAGTCCTGCTAGGCCGATGAACCTAATGTTCCCCACAACTATCGGAGCCATGAGGAGTGGTCGGGAAGCATACATGAGACCTGAGACAGCACAGGGTATGTTCATGTTGTATCCTTCTCTTTTCAGGCATTTCAAGCAGAAGCTGCCATTCGGCGCCCTGCAGACAGGGAGGGGGTACAGGAATGAGATTAGCCCTCGGCAGGGGATGATTAGACTTAGGGAATTCAACATGGCGGAGCTCGAATATTTCATTGATCCAGAAGCCCCCCCAACAGGTGATTTGAGTCGGTGGGATTCCCCAGTAGAGATGTTGTCTGACCCCGAGGGAGAGCATCCGGGTGTTCACAATATTACTTTCTCAGACGCTCTGGCTAGCGGGATTGTCAGGCACCCTACCGTAGCATGGTTCCTAGGTAGGACATGGGAATTCCTCGTAAATGTCGGAATAGACAGAACCAAGATTAGATTTAGGCAGCACACTGGTACTGAAATGGCGCATTACGCATCGGACTGCTGGGATTGCGAAATTTTTGGCGAGTACGGTTGGGTGGAATGTGTGGGGATTGCGAATAGAACATGTCACGACCTAGAGTCGCACGAGGAACACTCGGGAACCAATCTCCTCAGGGGTTGGAGGCAATACTCTAGTCCCGTATTGGTCAAGAGGGACGTCCTATCTCCTAATGGATCCGTAATTGGGCCCATATTCAAGGCCAAGTCGTCAGCGGTTTCTGAGGCCCTTTCACGATTGGATGAAATTCCGAGTGAGATGCCCTTCGAATTGAGTCTAGAAGATGGTTCTAGTGTACAGATAACTCCTGAAATGGTGAATAGGAGAAACGAGGAAATCAATGTTCATGGAGAATGGTTCACCCCTCATGTTGTGGAACCCGCATTTGGAATCGACAGGATAATCTGGCACATTATCGACCATGCATTCGATGAAAGCGGAAAGGATGGGGAAGAGTACACCATTCTATCTCTAGACGAGTCGGTGACTCCATATGACGTATCCATACTTCCTCTTTTCGACAAGGATGGAATGGGTGAGATAGCTCGAATTATGGCATCAAAAATTAACTCCATTCCAGGAATTAGAGCGGATTTGGATACGTCCAGATCAATCGGTAGGAGATATGCTAGAGCGGACGAAATTGGAGTCCCCTGGGCGGTTACAGTCGATCACTCCTCACTTGAGGACAATACAGTGACAATTCGCAGAAGGGATGACCAGATGCAGATTCGTGTGCCGATTGACGAGGTCATTGATTCCCTCCGCATGGGAACTCTGAATGGTTTGTTCTGACAGCCAATCTTCAAGGAGCCTCACCTTCACAATGCGTTTGATGGACGCGGACGTCGAGGACTGGACCGAGCGACACAGGCCAACCAGCCTACGTCAAATGGAAGGAAACGACAGTCAGATGAGGTCCATCAGAAGATGGTTAGATCAGTGGGAAGGCACTAACAAGCCCAAGAAAAGGGGAATTCTTCTCTCCGGCCCTCCTGGAGTTGGAAAGACCACATTGGCGAAGGCCGTTGCACAGGAACGAGGTTGGATGATAATTGAGCTCAATGCATCGGAAGAGAGGAATGCTGCCGCGATTAGGAAGTCTGCCACCAGGGGATCTCAACATATTTCCTTGGATGCATTCTCTGGTGGCTCCAATAGTGATGGGAAGACCGTCATACTACTAGACGAAGTGGATCATCTAGGAGGTGGTTTCTCTGAAATCTCCGAAGACCGTTTGGAGAGGGTTATTTCTAACGAGGGCGATGGTCCTGTATTGGCAGGAGACTCAGGAGGGAAGGCGGAGCTTCTACGTCTCCTCAGCATCTCGGAACAACCCGTAATTATGACTTGCAATGATCCCATGAGGCTCTGGGGATCAGGACGGTCGTGGCGAAGGAACCGGGACAGGGTACTGTCATTGTCTGATCTGGTTCACTTCAAGAGGGCTGGAAACATAGACATGAGGAAGATTGCACATAGGGTCCTAGATCACGAGGGTTTCACCATTGATCCTGGGGCACTTGAGGAACTCCTATCATCGAACCCGGGAGATCTCCGGGCTTTGGTCAAGGACTTGCAGGCCATCTCAACGGTGAGTGATGGGCACATCTCAATGGAACACGTCAGAGATCTTTCCAATGTTGCCATCAGGGACGTCCAAGTGGATGTTTTCAAGGCGATGCGGGAGGTCTACTCCAGCAAATCTGGGAAGGAGGCTAATTCAGTCCTGTTGAATAGTGACAAGGACCCCGACCAGATGCTGTCCTGGTTTGCTTGGAACAATCAGTCTGTGTTTGACTCGAATAGCCTCAGGGAGATTAGCCCAGCTATGGAAATGGCAGATAGGTCCCTAGCCACGAAATTCACAAACAGGGCATTTAGATCTTGGTACTGGGGCTCGACCCTGACTTCCCAGTCTGCAGTCTCCCAGAATCCGATAACATCTGACCCTTATCTCGGATATCCCGATTTCCTGAGGAGAGGTAGTGAGGCATGGAGGTCGCAGTCTGTCGTAGAGAAGATGTCAGAGATAATCTCGACCAGCAAGTCCTCATTCCGAGAGGAGATTTGGCCGATTCTGATGGCAGTCCACGATGAGTCACTCGGTGGCGATCCTGATGACTTCTCTATCGCCGTGAAGCTTGGCCTAGCAGTAGAAGACCACCTATCACTCCATGGAATCACGAAAAGCAGCAGAGATGGCAAGAGGATAGTCAAGTTATTCGAGGAGCAGTCCTCTAATGCAGCGGTTATTGATGAAATTTTACCGGATGATGCGGAGCCGGAGCCTAGTAGTGAAGAGTCGGGAACGCAGTTCACTTTGGACTCGTACTAGTTGCCCCCCCATGTTTTGGGGTGAAGAAGAACGAGGACCGTGAGGAGCTCCAGCCTACCAAGCCACATCAGAAGACTGGCGACGACCATTGATGGTTCGCTGAGTGCGGCCCATGTGGCTGTAGGTCCGAAGGCACCCAATGCTGGGCCGGTATTGCCGAGAAGGGAGATTGAGATTGAGAGGACGTCTGTCATTTCCAACGAAGGTTCGAGGAGTGCGAGAGCTAGCATCGAAGCCGTTACAAGAACGGTCCATGAGCTCAGCATGCCCAGTACAGTCCAAATCCTCCTATCATCCAGAACATCACCGTTCAGCCTTATTGCGACGACCTTCCTTGGTCTGATGATCCTCAGAATCTCCCTCTTTGAAAGTTCGAAGGCGACCCTTATCCTGAGGACCTTGAGCCCGCCACCGGTCGAACCAGCTGACGCCCCTATTATCATCAGTAAGAGGAGGACAAACTGGCTGAATACTGGCCACGAAGCGAAATCGGCAGAAGAGTAACCAGTACTGGATATGGAAATGGCTTGGAATGCGGTGTGCCTCATAGTTTCGAGAATCCCTTGCCCCTCAACCCCAGAACGTAGTAGATTGAAAGACATGGCTAGCCATGCAATGAGAATTATCATGATGTATCCTCTGAACTCTTCATCCCTGAGTGCTTCACGAGAGCGTCCTGCGAGAACCAAGTGTAGAAGGCTGAAATTGATGCATGTAATTAGCATGAAAACCATGACAATTGACTCGATCCTAGCTGAGTCGAATGTCATAATGCCGCCATCTGTTGTACCGAAACCTCCGGAAGATAACGTGGTTAGTGAATAATTCACTGCATCGAATGTGGACATCTCCCCCACGAATTTCAAAAGTGCCATCTCAATCACTGTTAGAGCTATGTAGATTGACCAGAGCCTCCTCGCAGTCCACTGCAAGGAGGGACCCAGCCTGGATAGGGTGGGGCCGGTCAACTCGGCTCTAGCGAGAGTCATTCCCCCGCCGAGTGCCTGAGATAGTATCAGCAGCCCTAGCATAATCACCCCCATGCCACCCAGCCACTGTGATACCGAGCGCCAAAGAATGAGGCTCTGGGGCTGGGAGCCTATGCAATCTGTTACTGCTTGGCACAGTGGGCTTGTTGCTGGATCTATCACAGTTGCACCAGTGGTGGTGAATCCCGACATCGACTCGAACCAAGAGTGGATTGCCCCCAATAGGACGTCAGACAGTCCTACGCCGGGATCCGACAAATCGAATGGCCCGTAGAAAACTCCGCCGAGCCAATATGGTAGTGCACCTACCACTACCACGGGTATCCACCCTAGTGCGACGCATGCATATGCCTCCCTATCCCTTAGCCTAGAAGCGGTATCTGCGCCCTTAGCCAGTGAAACGAGGCCCTGTCCGACAGCAGCAGCAATGATCAGTGGTATTAGGTAAGTCCTCGCAGCGAACTCGTACCCCTCTGTTTCAACCATGTAGCAGCTGTATGCAGCGACTATCACGAGTGGGAGGGCAACTAGCCTGATTGTCCAACCGAGTACAAACCCTACAACGTCCCAGCGCATTTTCAACTCCCGAGAGCTTTCTCTAGCTTCTTCAGGTCCTCCTTAGGAAGCAGCAGGTATATCCTGTCGCCGGCCTTTATCGTCTGAATAGTGGCCGGGTCTACGATGTTAGTAACTCCGTGTTCATCCACCCTGTCCACCATAGCAACACGGACGCCTAGCTTGGATTCGATTTTCGGTATTTCTTTATCGACGAAGTTGTGGTCGGACCTGACCTCTGCGGAAATTGATATCACTTCGGGAACTGTGGGGATGACCTGGAATGTCCCAGGTACGTTCATGTGGATTGACTTCAGAATTGATGTCACTGTGACCTGCCTCCTACTCACGGGTTTGATTGAACCTATCCTCTGCACCGCCTCAACGAGTGCCCTGTCTTTGAGAACGAGGCCTGTCCTTTGCACTCCCTTATCTTTGGCCCTCATCGAAATGGCAATGTTTAGATTGTCATCATTCAATGCGGCTACTGCAATATCATGCGTGTCAATTCCAAGTTCTTTCAGCAATTCCTCGTCCTGTGGATCCCCGTGTATTACGTCCAATCTCTTGCTGTTTCCAATGGAAGACCCGACGAGTTCGTTGGCGGTGTCCAAATCCGGCTCTATGACCACCACATTGTGCCCCCTTGAGAGATAGTAGCTAGTTAGCCTCATTCCGAATTGGCTTGCACCGAAGACGGCTATCTGTGCTCTTTCCTTCAAGTCTGGATCTGATTTCCCAACACCTCTTGTCACTTGGGCGAACTGGTCTGTTGAGTTTGAGACGAAAACCAGCGTATCTCCCGGCTGTATTACCTCGTCCCCATTCGAAAGCCTCCCCGAATCACCGTTTGGGCTAATCGCGTAGATTGAGGGCATCCCCCTGAAAATGTCGCCTACCTCGCCAGTTTTGGTTCCGATTAGTGCGGAAGACGTTGTCACCTCTGTGGCCACTATCCAAGATGAATCACCCAAAGGGAGGATCTCATCTATTGAGGGTGCCAGCAGTCCTGCTGCCAGCTGCTCGACTATCTCGTCCGATGCACAAACGATGTGGTCAGCACGGGACCAGTTGTTGATTGGTCCTGCCCCTCTAACCGGATCTTCCATGTTTGGGTTCCTAATCCGGGCTATCGCCTTTAGTCCGCTGGCGTTCCGGTCCCCAATCTGCTCGCTGTAGACCTTCTTCGCAAATGAGCATGCTAGGAGGTTGACCATGTCGTCATTTGTAGCCATCACTATCATCTCTGCATCTGAAATTCCCGCTCTGAGCAGTGAGTCTCTAGAAAGAACGCTGCCAGTAACAAGCAAACAATCAAGATACTGTGACTCAATGATTGCTGTTGGATCGGTGTCAATAAGCGCCACGCTTCTTTTTTCCTGCCTCAGAGCGGCTGCGACCCCACGACCGACCTCGCCAGCGCCAGCAATGATTACTCTCATCTGTCTTGTTGCCTCGGCGGGACGAATATAAGACTGCGCCATCCGTATGTCCGATAATGCATCTATGAGGGGGTACAGTGGTTATTCGCTCTCATCTTTTACGAGTGAACCCCTTGTTCTAGATGCGGATGCCGCCCTGTGCCTCTCAGATTGCCTAGTTGTCCTCCTGTATACCTGCCTTGCTGCGGGGGTTAGTCCAGATGGGAGCCAGTGATCGTGTGCAGATGACCATAAGGCGGCTACTGCAACTATTGGTGCTATGAGTATGAGGGGCATATACAAGGATAGAACAAGGGACATTGTCAAACATGCACGTCCCAGTGCCGCCAGTAAGAAGGGGGAGAATCTCTTAGACTCGAGTATCATCGACCCTTGGAATGCAGCAGGAATGGCGTGACCAGTGCATGAAGCACCTGCTATGGCCAATGCTATCGCCACGGAAATTACCGAGAAGCCGGAGTAATCGGAATTGGCCAACTCCCCTCCAAAAAGCCTCCAAGCAAGGACTGAGGCCTGCATAGCACCGATTCCTAGCCCCAGGGTCCATCCAAATGGGGGAGAGGTGCGCAGTGCTACGTTTCTCGGCCTCCCCATCAGAAACATTACCAGAGCAGACTCAGCGAATGCGATGAGTAGTGCGAATACGCTAGCGGACGCTATATTTAGCGAGCTCTCAACTATTCCCGCCAGTATCAACCTGTCAACCGCCGAAGCTAGGATCATCCCAGAGACAATTCCATACAGCAGGTATCTGACTGAGCCTGCTAAATCGAAAAAACCGGTCATCTTGGCAATTGAGCCCCTCCAACCAATGAATACGCCCATCAGGCCAATGGCGAATGCAGCCTGGGTTTGCCACAGTCCTGCGACCATGTTGTGCCATGGCGCCCGCCATTTGAGGGCATCTGCCTCAGATAACGTTCAAACCACTCGATGTGAACCCGATAGCATGGCGCTGGACGGGCTGAAGAGGCGTCTGCTTGGCTCTGTTGGCCTTCTGAAGGGTAAGAGGGAAATCGATGAGGAGACTGTCAAGGAACTCAGTCGTTCACTCAGGAGGGCCTTGATCGAGGCGGATTTCAACGTCAGGCAGACGAAGGAGCTCACTGAGAGAGTCGAGCGCAGGATGATCGAGGAAGAGCCTCGACCGGGGACTAAGCTCGAGACCCACGCAATGAATCTCATCTACACTGAACTAGTTAGGGTGCTTGGACCTCCAAGGGAAATTAGACCACATAATCAGACTGTTCTGATGGTCGGGCTATATGGTCAGGGAAAAACCACCACCACAGCAAAGGTCGCAGACTGGTGGAGACGTAAGCACGGCGTCAGGGTGGCAGTAATCGAGGCGGACACTCACAGACCAGGGGCGTTCCAACAACTAACCCAGCTACTGGAGGGGACCTCTGTGGAGGTTTATGGGGAGCCTGACGAGAAGGACGCCTCCAAGATAGTCAAGAATGGTTTGAAAAAAGTTGGTAATGCCGATGTTGTGATAATTGACACGGCTGGAAGGGACAGTCTAGACGGTGAGCTCAGAGATGAGTTAGTGGGCATTGCTGAGACTGCGAAAGCAACTGAGCGTTTCCTAGTAATTGATGCACAAGTTGGCCAAGCCGCTGGACCTGTCGCGGAGACATTCCACGAACTAGTAGGCGTCACGGGAACCGTCGTAACGAAGTTAGATGGTACTGCACGTGGAGGCGGTGCTTTGAGCGCCGTGGCTGCCACGGGTGCGCCGATAGTTTTCGTTGGGGAGGGTGAGAGAGTACAGGATCTCGAGAAGTTCGAATCTGACAGATTTATCTCAAGGCTTCTAGGGATGGGAGACATAAAGGGACTAATCGATCTGACTCCAGAGGACTTGGACCAAGAAGAAGCGATGAGGCTCACACAAAGAATGATGTCAGGTAGATTCACCCTCACTGACATGTACACCCAGATGGAAATGATGGGGAAGATAGGTACCATGGATAGGCTGATGTCTCACCTTCCGGATGGTATGTTTGGCATGGGGAGCATGAGTACCGGGCAAAAGAAACAGATTCAGAAGAATCTGGAAAAATTCAGGGTCATCATGGACTCCATGACGCAGCACGAGAAGGATGAGCCCCTGGTCCTCAAATCGAGCAGGATCAGGAGAATAGCCAGGGGATCAGGAGTTACTGAGAAGGAAGTCAAGGAGCTCATAGCCCACTGGAATAGGAGCCGGAAGCAAATGAAGATGATAAAGGGCAACAGGAAATTCAGAAGGGACATGCAGTCCATGGTTGACATCGACGACGTAGATTTGCCAATGTAGGTAGTCGCATGAATCGCAGATTTGCTATTATCGGTCACCGTGCCCCATCAAATGGGAAAGTCAACCTGAATGACTTAGCTGGTTCCTCCGGGAGGTTGGACGTCCTAGTAAGGGCGGTTAATGCCGCGCTTTTCCTCTCTCACGGCATACGAAAGGACACGGACATCACCCTCCACCTGATGGGAGGGGAAGGCCCTCCCCGAAGGGTTTGGTTCGAAGGTTCGAGATTGCGGGGCGTGCACCCTGATGAACGTGCTATTGCTGGCCAAGTTGGGAAGGCACTGAAGTCCCCAGTTCCTGCGATTGGGAGGATGGTCGAGTTGCACGAAGGCCTCTGGCACTCAGGAGGCGGTATCGAGCAAACCCTAGATGAGTGGTCTCGTGAGGGTGTTAGGGCATTCGTCCTAGATGCGAACGGAGTGGCGTTTGATCCCATGGAGCACAGCGGTGAGTCGGTCGGCTTCATCCTCTCCGACGATCAGCCCTTCACCGAGTCGGAGTTAGGGGCCATGGGGGCTTTGGAGAAGGTCTCACTTGGAGAGACCTGGATTCAGGGTCATTCATGCATAGCCATACTGCATCACGCAATGGACTCTTAGAGCCAGTTCGGAAGGCCTTCACTGTCCCCTATTGCCGCATTTCTCATAGTCTCGTCGGATGCCCCGAGAGGGTGGTTTGAGGGCCAGCTTCCCAGAGGGGTAATTGACACGTCCCCTTGGTTTACCGCGTTGCAGTCGGTCCCGGGGATGTCCTCCTCGTCTATCGTAGCAGCTCCTACCTCGAATGCCACTCCTGTGCCCTCACTGTTGATTGAGTCGGTAGCGCTCCTATACCACCTAGCCCCAAGTTGTACGGTGCTGTAATTTCCATTCCATGTTGCTGGCACATTGATGTTTAGCAGTATATCGCCGTTGTGGAATGCCGATCTGATGGTCTCCTCGATACTATTTCCAACTGGTAAAGTCTTGGTCCCGTGGGGCCTTAGGAGATTTGGGAGCTCCCTAGGCATTCCTGTTGAGCACGCGTCGATTACCTTTGATATCGCGGTAATTGAGTCTGAGAAGTCATCGTGGTCATAAGTTGCCAGGCTTACTGCGATGGAAGGCATCCCATACAGAGAAGCCTCGCGGGCTGCCGAAACAGTTCCAGAGTGCAGAACATCGACCGAGAGGTTTGGGCCCCTATTTATCCCTGAAATGCACAACATGGGCTTGAGCTCGGGTGCTATTGATCTGATGGCTCTCTCCAAGGCGACGATTACGCAGTCGCAAGGGCTCCCATCTAAGGAGAACATCCTGAGTGCCGGACCCCCATCCAAGGCGATGTCCTTCGATATGTCATCTCGCTCCACGAAGCTCATGTTGCTTTGGAGGGTCAGCTTCATCCCCGTTGCCGACTGCTCGCTCGCAGGTGCCAGAACGAATATCGGGTGGCCGCGTTCGTGTAGTGCCCTGACGAGGGACGTCAGTCCGTCCGACTCAATGCCGTCATCATTGGTTATGAGCAGAGGCAGGTGGCGCACAGACTCGGGAAAGGAGGCTGGTTCATGAATGCACTTCTGGGGCCCGATCATTCCTGCCTTCTTCCAAGGTCACCATAATCGCCCCGGAAAGCATGAGTGGCCCCCCTAATGCTGTCCAAATTCCCAGAGTTAGCTCACCTGTCCATAACCACCCTATCAGTCCGCCTATAACGGGCTCGAATAGTAATGTGATGGAGACTATGATGGGCGGAATCCACCTTAGGATGGTGTTTATTCCGGTATGTCCGCATAGTCCTGGGCCCAATGAGAGATACGCGACCCATGGTATCCATGCGGCTTCGCCCCAACCCAACATGGAGCTCTCGGCGACTGAGCCGGTTAACGAGGTTCCCTCGATCCCTATTGATGAGGCGGCGAGCATCATCCCGGCCAGCAGTGTGACTGGGAATGCGTAAACGAACACGGGGATGCTTCTCTTCGATCTCAGGTGCCTTCCTATGAACAGGTAACCGACTACTGTTACCGCACCGAAGAAGGCGGCTATGTCACCCCATAGGGTCACTCCATCGCTTCCGCTGACATCACCAAGAGTGATTGCTGCCCCCACGAAACCAACGAGGGCCCCTGTGACATGCCCCCTCCTAACCGCCGTGCCCAGTATTGGCATCAACGCGACTACCACGAGGGGGTGGCTAGTGACGAAGAGAAGGCTATGCACCAGGCTAGTGTTGTCCAATGACCATATCCAACTACCGAAGTGGAGCGCTAGGAAAGCACTGGATGCTAACATGAGCAGCCAGTCATCTCTTGTCAGGGTTGAACGATCCATCCTGTACCACTGGTACACGAATCCGGGCAACAGCACCAATGAGGTGCCCTGCATCCTCCATGATGCCCTGAGAAGTGGCGGTACCTCGCCCATCTGCTGTAGCACGGCTCCAGCGCTCGATACAGCGAACAGTGCTATCCCAAGGAGAACGTATGCGTAAACCGGTGTTGAATCACTCGGGCCCATGTTCAGGCCGCCAGCTCAGCATCTAGGACTTCATTGGAGGCGTTCCCACCGGATCCGCCTTGACCGAGTATCCCAGCCTTCCTGAAGAGGATGTAAATCATAGCCCCTAGAACTGCATTGAGTATGATGAATCCGGAGAACCTCACAATCGGCCAATTGTCCATTGATCCTATCTGCTCGTCCAAGACGGCCAGTATTGCTGCCTCGACGCCATAGAACGCCTCTCCTGTGAATGCCCCTGCGGCGATCATGAATGTCCCCAGAAGCATTAGTGCCCTTCCCCTCTCGGCCGCTTGTGACCCCTCTTCGGCCCTGATTGACTCGACCTTCGGCTGGAGCCTCCTCTTCTCCCACCAGTCTCTGGCAGCACCGCCTATCAGCATGGGGAATGTCGCAGGGGTGGGCAGATACATCCCGAGCCCGAATGAGGTTCCCATTCCCGTGGCCCATTCGACAAAGGCCCCGAGGGCGAAGCCCAGAGCCAAGGCACCCCAGTCGCCCTGGCCCTCGGCCAGTATTGTGGTGAAGTAGGCGAATGCATTGGCCTGAGGGGCTAGCAAGTCGATGGTTCCGTCAGCAAGGAGCTTGGATAGGAAGATGGCTACTGCTGCACCCAGGATAGCTCCGGGGACCACGCCCATGATGTTGCCCTTGGAAATGTGATATGGCCTGTTACCGATATACAGGCTGTTCTTGTAGTCGCCCACAAC
The DNA here is from genome assembly GCA_002726275.1 of Methanobacteriota archaeon. Classification (GTDB taxonomy): domain Archaea; phylum Thermoplasmatota; class Poseidoniia; order Poseidoniales; family Thalassarchaeaceae; genus MGIIb-O5. The sequence continues at coordinate 18,134 of PBSO01000007.1, forward strand.
GGTGCCACTCATGCTGATGGCAGATCCGAAGACGGTGGTGCCGACGAGGGCTATCAATACCGACTCCTCCTTGTCTAGGCCCACATCGACATTGAGGAAAACTAGGAGGAGCATCAGCAGGACGATGAAGGAGGTTCCCGAAACAGGCTCTATGCCCGTCTCCCCCATCACTCTGACTGCTATGGCCCCGAGAAGGAAGGTCGTCAGAATCAGCACTATCGCGAATATGGCCGAAGGGAGAGCTGGGAAGCCGCCTATCAGGAATGTCAGGATCATGGCAAAGAAGGATATTCCCATGAAGACAGGGATGTGAGTCAGTGGCCATTCGTACCATCCCTTGTTCTCGATGAACTCGTCCCCTCTCTCTCCCGTGAACGCAGTGGAGATGTCTCCGAATATTGAGACAAAGGTGGGTGCCATCTTGACTAGCCCGAAGATTCCGCCACCGAGGATTGCCCCGATCGCTATGGTCCTGACCACGGAGGAGAATGCCTTCCACTGGACGATGGGATAGTATGGGTCGGATGACATGTCGCCGTACTGTGTGATATTGACGTAAGAGCCGATTGCTGGGTCATAGACTGGGACGTCCTGTATCACCACCAGGGGAACGAGGAAGAACCATGCAACCAATGAGCCGAGGTTCACGAGGAACGCCACCCTGAACTTCATGAACCAGCCTATTGCCAGTAGTGTCGGGCTGAGTTCTATTCCAAGGAACGTGTAGGAGAATGGGTTGCCAGACTCATATGGCGTTATCCCCCCATAGGGAGCGTGTCCCCCCTCTAGCTTGCTAGGCTGGTGAATCCACCTCTCGGTGTATACTGATGCCAGTCCCCAGTCTCCACCAGATAGTGTCATTGAAACCCAGTCTGCTATGCTGCTTGGGACTCCTGCAAGCTTCTTTCCCCAGCGCACCGGATAGTCGATGACGAACATGAACCCCATCGTCAGAACCGTCCACACCCCCACGGTCTTCAGNGACTCCATGGCTGCATCGGCAGCCCCGGTACTGACGNCAGACGANATGTCGAGCATCTTCAGAGTGGCTTCGAATCCTGGCATGGGGAGAGGATCCTCGACCAGCCACACCCTCCTGAATATGATGAAGTACATCACACCCAGGAAGCCTGCGAACATCGAGGCGATGATGCCGATGAATGCTAACTGCAGAGTATCGACCGAGCTTACCAGGAAACCGTCGCCCACCTTGTAGTTATCAGAGTAGGCAAGCAGGAATATTGCCGGGAATGTGAATATGAATCCCGTTGATGCGTGGGTCGCTCCCGTAGTCGCACTCGTTGCTATGTTTACTTCCGATGGGGACCATTTGAGTGCCATGCCAAGCAAGTATGCGACATACCATGCCGCGGATACCGCCAACCCTATCTTGAGTCCTATGTATGCCGTAACGCCACTGAATAGTGCACCGATGAGGACTCCGATGAGGACCTTTCTGGTGTCCCAATGGCTGACCTCGAATGACTCATTGAGGTTCTTCTCCTCCAAATACTGCTCCAAAACCCCTGTGTTGAGGTTGTTGTACATGTCCTCGTCTAGCCATGTCAGAGTGCCCTTCTCTATTGCCTCGAGCCCCGAGGGGGTCACAGGTTGGCGATAGGCCGAACGCTTCACGTCAGACATGGCATTGCCTCGATGCTAAAGGCTGGGCCCAATCGCTTATACTTCACTCGCGAATATCGAGGAGGATGGTTGTTTGAAGCTCAGTGGTCGCGAGTGACCTTGTACCGGCCCATTGCTTCCATCCACTGGATCTCCCCTCCGGACTCTAGGTTGAGGTTTGGATCCGTAGGGAGTATCAGGGTCTCGTATGTCTTGTTGTCCATGGCGTGAACCTCGTTTCCCTGAATGTGAGTTACTATGGCAGATCCCTTCTCTATCAAGGGGACGTGGATCGTGTCAGTCACAGTTCCGACATGGCTCCTCTTCTGCCCTGTGAAGATGTCCTCCAGTTCGATTCTGGCCTTTGCCGAACCGTGTTTCCCTGGCTTCGACTTGCTCATCCCCAGTATCTTGTACGCATTCTCCTCGAGAGCGACGTACCTTCCAACTTTCAGGGTTCTAATCTCAACGCGTGTCGTGCCGGGCATGCTATCGAACGATGCCTCTCTAGCCGACTTATCAGCATTGCCGGTGAATAGGTGCGAAATTGGGTTGGCAAGGCTACACGCAATTAGTTGGGAATGACCCGATCCGAGGGCCCGAGGGCCCCCGAACCGGGGTTTTCGTAACTGGCTAATTGCTCAGTCTTGCTTTCTGCGACCGGCGAATGCTGCACCGATTAGGGCGATGGCCGCGAACAGTGATGGGAATCCTGGTACCGCGTTGGTCCAGCCAAGCTCGGTCTCCGAATCTCCCTCACCAGCGGTGTCGTCCGTGTTGTCAAGTGCGTCACACAGTCCGTCGTCGTCGAAGTCAGAAGGCACCGCACTGCTGTCGAGTGTGTCTGTACCACAATCGACCTCAGTGGAGTCGGTGTATCCATCGCCGTCGTCGTCGTCGTCAGCGTTGTTGCCTATTCCGTCGCCATCAGTGTCATCCCACTCTGCTGCGTCGGTTGGGAACTGGTCGTCGACATCTGCGTCTCCATCGCCGTCGTCATCCTGATCGGCGTTGTCGCCAAGTCCGTCGCCATCCAGGTCAGCGTCCTCACTTGGGTTGTTGGGGAACGCGTCGTCAACGTCTGGGGTTCCATCGCCGTCGTCGTCGGTGTCGGCGTTGTTGCCTATTCCGTCTCCGTCCAGGTCAGCGAACTCGCTTGGATCGTCTGGGAAGACGTCTATACCGTCGTTGACTCCATCGCCGTCGTCGTCAGCGTCTGAGTTGTCTCCCTGTCCGTCGCCGTCGGAGTCCACAGACTCCGATGGGTCCTCTGGGAACGCGTCGTCTACGTCGTCCACTCCGTCGCCGTCGTCGTCGGTGTCAGCATTGTTGCCTATTCCGTCTCCGTCGTCGTCAGCCCACTCTGTTGGGTCGTTGGGGAACGGATCTGCCACGTCTGCCACGTTGTCGCCGTCGTCGTCTGGGTCAGCATTGTCGCCAAGGCCGTCTCCATCTGAGTCAACGCACTCTCCCGCATGGTACGGGAAGGCGTCGTCCGCGTCCTCGCATCCGTCGTCGTCGTCGTCGGTGTCGGCGTTGTCGCCTATTCCGTCTCCGTCGAAGTCCGATGTCTCGCTTGCGTCCAATGGGAACGCGTCAAGTCCGTCGGTGACTCCGTCGTCGTCGTCGTCGGTGTCGGCGTTGTTGCCTATTCCGTCTCCGTCGTGGTCGGTGAACTCGCTCGCGTCATACGGGAACGCGTCATCTGCGTCCAGTGTACCATCGTTGTCGTCGTCATCGTCGACAACGTCGCATACGTGGTCGCCCTCGAAGTCATCAGGCATCGAGGTAGCGTTCAGAGCGTCTGAACCGCAGTCGGCCTCTTCGACGTCCGTCCAGCCATCGTTGTCGTCATCGTCATCGATCGTGTACGCGGATGCGTCACAAGCGCTGCCGTTGAGCGTCGATGCCCCTAGGTCGTCTGCCATGCCGTCACTGTCAGAGTCGAGACCCACGCATGGGTCTAGTGGATCCATGTCTAGGTCGTCAGGCGTACCGTCGTTGTCATCGTCGAGGTCGTTCTGAGTGATTCCCGTTGGAACTGGGATGTCGACGTCGTCGATCCAGACGGTGTCCTGTCCGCCATCGACCGAGCTGTCCTTCCAGTACACCCATGTGTAGGTGTGCCATCCGCCGGTGGTTGTCCACTGGTAAGTTCCTGCAGTGGTACCTGACCAGCGCATGGTGTATCCAGATGTCCTCAGGCAGTTGGCCGAGTTGTCTATGCAGAAGACCAGGAAGTCCCATCCGCTCTCAGTCGAGACCGAGTAGTCGAACGATGCCTGTCCAGCTGTTGCGTTGACGCTTATCTCCAGAACGGTGGACTGGCTGTTGGCTATGTCTCCCGACTGCACAGAGTATCCGCCGTTGATCACGGTGTTGCTCTGAACGAACCACAGTGCGTTACCGCTTGTGGTCCATCCGCCGCCCAGCGAACCGGACTCGAAGTCTCCTGAGAATGGCGGTGGCCCGTTGTAGTCGGGTATGCCGTCGCCATCAGTGTCGAGCCATGCGCTGCCGTCCATTGGGAACGGGTCGACGTCGTCGTTGACTCCGTCGCCGTCGTCGTCCAAGTCAGCGTTGTCGCCGGTTCCGTCGCCGTCGTAGTCGGACCACTCTGTTGGGTCGTTGGGGAAAGCGTCCTGGCTGTCCGTGACGTTGTCGTTGTCGTCGTCGGTGTCAGCGTTGTCGCCGATTCCATCACCGTCGTCGTCATACTGCTCGGACGGGTCGTACGGGAACTGGTCGTTCCAGTCGTAAGCGCCGTCGTTGTCGTCGTCAGTGTCCTGCACATCGCAGTAGCCATCGCCGTCAGTGTCGGTGTTCTCGTTAGCGTCGAGCGGGCAATCGTCAATGGTGTCGTTGTAGCCGTCGTTGTCGTCGTCCATATCGAGATCCAATCCGTCGGATGTGAACACGATGTTATCCAGGTATATCGCCTCTGAGCCGGAGTTAGATGAGAACTCCACCATCAGGTATCCCGCGCCTGAGACGTCGCCTGACACCGTTGTCCATACTCCCTCGTATCCGGGGAAGTCTGTGTCGATGTCATATCCGTTGGTGTCGAACAGAACCGTTGTGGCGCTCGTTCCGACGAAGCTGATTGTGATGTAGTCGGTAGACTCCCATCCAGTGCTCTGGACGTACAGGTCCACGGAGACGCTGTCTGCGTCCGTGACGCTTCCAGTCATGAGCTGGGCGATACCGTCAGTGTCTGACATCTGGTACCCCTGGGATCCATCTGTGTATGCTCCAACTGTGCCGGTGTAGTCCGAGACTCCGAAGTAGTCGCCGTCAGTCATGCCCGAGTCGCCGGTGCTGATGTATGCAGCGTCGTATGCTAGGTCGGTGCCAGTCACGGTAGCAGAGAATCCTGCCATGTAGTAGGTTCCGAACGTGTAGTAGTCCTGTGACCATGTGTACGTTCCAGCCTCGGTGTATGGGCCCCATGTCATTCCGCCGTTGGATGCCCATGTCGTGTACGAGTCGTACGCGCCCGCGGACATCAGAATGTGTCCGGACGGACCAACTAGGCTCATGTCGAAGTATGCGCTAGTGTATCCCGTGATTGGGTACGCGTACATCACCTCGCCCTCCTGGACGGTGAAGCTGCATGTGTATGCCACAGCGATCAGGCCGCCCGTGCTGCACTCGGTGGAGGATGGCGTGTATGCCACGCTTGGCTCGCCTGCGTTGTTTGCCAACGTGTGGTTGAGCGAAGCGTTGCCCGTGTCCGTGTAGTAGCTGCTGGAGGTCGATGCGTGCTCGAATGAGACGGTTCCGACTGTGGAAGTGCATCCAGCGACTATGGTGTCTGGCATTCCGTCGCCGTCGAAGTCGTCGCTGGCGCATGCGTTCATTGGCCATACGTCGGATCCGTCCGCGGTTCCGTCGCCGTCGTCGTCGGTGTCGGCGTTGTCGCCGGTTCCGTCTCCGTCGGTGTCGGTGTCCTCTGACGAGTCCAGCGGGAAGGCGTCCATGACGTCCCATGTGCCGTCTGCGTCGTCGTCCATGTCGAGGGTCAGGGCGCTTGTGCATCCCTGGGTCATCGTATCTGGCATTCCGTCACCATCGGTGTCGGTGTCCGCGCAAACGTCCAGTGAGAATGCGTCGTCGGTGTCGAGGACCCCGTCTGCGTCGTCGTCGGTGTCGGCGTTGTTACCGATTCCGTCGACGTCGGTGTCGACCCACTCGCTGACGTCATCTGGGAAGATGTCGGCAGTGTTCGAGTAGCCGTCGCCGTCTCGGTCGCTGTCTAGAGCGTCGCAAGTCAGATCGCCGTCCATGTCAGCAGGCGTGCTTGTGGCATCCAGAGGCAGGCTCGTGGAAGCGTATGCGCCGCCGTCGTCACAGTTGGTGGTCTCATCCAGGTCGCTGTAGCCGTCGTTGTCGTCGTCGTAGTCGACCGATGTACCGTAGGTGGTCGTAGTTGGGACCGTTGTTCCCGAGACGTACGTGTAGCTGGCCTGCACGAAGCAGGCGCCGTAGTACGTCGATGGGTTGCAACCGTCTCCCCACGAGTCGCCGTAGTAGATGGTGTACGTTCCAGCGTCGGTGAACGATCCTATCGAGTAGGTCCCTCCGGAGCCGAATGTTCCAGAGCCGTAACTGACAGTGGTGCCGTCTGGCTTCACGATGTCGAGTATTGCCTCGCTTCCGTAGCTTCCAGTCTGCAGGACCACGTCTAGAGTCTCTCCTGCGGGCAGCGTGAACGTGCACTCTGCGTCCTCCTCTCCGTCGCCGGTAGAGTCGGTGTCGCTGCTGGAGACAGCTAGGTACGCGCCCGTTGCCGGGCTTGGGTAGGAAGACATGGTGTACCACGGGGTGTTGCTGCAAAGCTGAACGGTCGAGTACGCCGTGATCGTCGAGTTGGGGTCGATGTAGTCGGCTAGTCCGTCGCCGTCGGTGTCGTCCCAGACCTCGTAGTCGAAGTCGAAGGCATCTACCGAGTCGAGGTATCCGTCGTTGTCGTCGTCCGTGTCGACCGCGTTGCACAGGTTGGTTGCCGTTGTCTGGCCGCCTGTGCCTGGGTAGGTCAGCTTGACCGTGTCGGCGTCGTTGTCCGATGGGTATGAGGAGGAGTCGGCCTTGTCGGTCCCGCACTCGTCCTCGTAGGCGTCGTCCCACCCGTCGTTGTCTCCGTCGATTGGGTAGGTGTCGCTTCCGTCCTCAATTCCGTCGTTGTCGTCATCCGCGTCAACCGCGTTTCCGATTCCGTCGCCGTCCGAGTCCCACCACTCTGTCGAGTCGAGTGGGGCCCAGTCGCTGACATCGGCGTATCCATCGCCGTCGTCGTCGGTGTCCGCCACGTCTCCCGTTCCGTCACCGTCGGTGTCAGTGGTCTCTGTCGAGTCCAGTGGGAAGTCGTCGTAGGCGTCCAGAATTCCGTCGCCGTCGTCGTCGGTGTCCTCTGTGAGGGTCGTCGTGCAGCCGGAGACTATCGTGTCAGGCATTCCGTCGCCGTCGGTGTCCATGTTAGCGCAGGCGTCGTTGACGAATGCGTCGCTGTTGTCACCGTAGCCGGTTCCGTCGGATCCCGATGGCGCGTCGCCGTCAGAGTCGTCCCACTCGGCCGAGTTCAATGGGAACTGGTCGGTGTCGTCGTTGTCGCCGTCACCGTCGCAGTCAGCCAGTAGGGAGCAGCCCGTGTTCTCATTGGAGTCTAGCACGTTGTCGCCGTCGTCATCGTTGTCGAGTGTCGTTCCAGCTGGGCTGGACGCAGGTGTCTGCGTTACCGAGAGCTCTGTCAGGGTGGCTGCAACGAATGCAGAGGATGTGCTCCATGTGTATCCTGAAAGGACTGAAGCGCCCGACGGAGAGGTGATCGAAAGTGCACCCTCTCCCGGGTAGGAGTCGCTGTCAATGGTTACGTCAGCTGTGCCGCTCGATAGTGCGAAGGTGCATGTTGAGCTACTATAGTATGAGTAGGTACTGATGCTGCATAGCGAGTTGCCGCTAGAGTCTACCACGCTAACCGCGTGTCCACCGTCTCCCCATCCTGGGTCGGATATTGTCAACGAGTAGGTTGTCGTCTCCGATAGGTTCGGGAAGTCGTCAGCCAGGCCGTCACCGTCGGTGTCGGTCCATGCGTCCACGTCGTTGTCGAACGCGTCCGTGTCATCAGCCACGCCGTCGTTGTCGTCGTCGGTGTCGGCGTTGTCGCCGGTTCCGTCGCCGTCGTAGTCGGTGTCCTCGGCTGGATCCAGTGGGAACGCGTCTGACGTGTCGTCGGTTCCGTCGCCGTCGTCGTCGGAGTCAAGCGCGTTGCAGGATCCGTCGCTGTCGGTGTCGGTCGGTACGCTCGAGGCGTCTAGCGGGTCGTTGGACTCGCCGCAGTTGGTTACCTCGTCAGCGTCCGAGTACCCGTCTCCGTCGTCGTCGGTGTCGGCGTTGTTGCCTATTCCGTCGCTGTCGGTGTCGGTGTCCTCGGTGCTGTCCAGAGGGAACGCGTCATTGACGTCGAGAGTTCCGTCGCCGTCGTCGTCGGTGTCGGCGTTGTTGCCTATTCCGTCGCTGTCGGTGTCATCCCACTCGTTGTAGTTGTTCGGGAACTGGTCGGTCGCGTCTGGGTCGCCGTCTCCGTCGTCGTCATCGTCGAGTGCGTCCTCGACTCCATCGCCGTCGTCGTCGTTGTCTGCGTTGTGGCCCCATCCGTCGCCGTCAGCGTCCCACTGCTCCGTGGAGTCTAGCGGGAAGTCGTCGTCAGTGTCGGCGGTTCCGTCGTTGTCGTCGTCGGTGTCGGCGTTGTTGCCGGTTCCGTCGCTGTCAGTGTCGTACCACTCGGTGCCGTCGTAGTCGAATGCGTCTGCCGAGTTGATGTAGCCGTCGCCGTCGATATCAGTGTCAACGTCGTTGGATATTCCATCGGAGTCCAGGTCGCCTGTCGGGTTGATCACGACTGCGCTGGTCGGGCCATCGGTCAGCGATAGTGCCTCAACCACTCCGTATGCGTCCGTGTGGACCGCTGTTACCGAGTACACCTTGCCGATTGACGCGCAGGTCTCGGTTGGGTTGCAGGCAGGTATTGTGTACGTGCTGCTGGTAGCCCCTGAGATTGCGCCGTCCGCGTCGGACCACTGGTATGTGAAGGTGCCAATTCCGTCGTCGTCAGCAACTGCGCTGGTGTCGGCGGTTAGGGTCAGTCCCTCGTAGGCGGTTCCGGTGATGGAGAGGCTTCCTGTGGATGCGTCCTGGGTGTTCGCCACTGTAAGTGTGAACGAGGCCGTATCTGTATCGGTTCCGTCTGAGACGCTGAATGATACTGTGTGGTCTCCGACGTCCGAGTTGTCAGGCGTACCCGTTAGTGTGGCTGTTCCATCCCCGTTGTCGGTTAGGGAGAGCCAGTCTGGGTTGGTTGCCGCATCATACGTGTAGGCTGCTTGCTCGTTTCCATCTGGGTCTGTTGCGGTTACCGTGTAGGAGTACAGGGAGTCTTCGTCAACAGTGGTGATGTGCGTACTGGTTATGGTAGGGGCATCGTTGGTGTCTGCCACGACTATGGTGAAGGTCTCGGTAGCTGCGGCCCCTGCTGTGTCTGTCGCGGTGACAGTAACGCTGTGGGATCCGACGTCCTCGTTGACTGGGGTTCCAGCCAGAGTACCTGTTCCGTCTCCGTTGTCGGTGAGCGAGAGCCATGACGCTCCTGTTCCATCGTCGCATGTAGCGCAGGCGAAGGTCAGAGCCATCGTGTCTCCAGAGTCCACGTCTGCCGTGGTGATGGAGTACGAGTAAGCGCTGTCCTCGTCAACCGCTGTGCCACCAGTGCTGGTGATCGTCGGTGCGT